>JBLHRE010000116.1:0-5867 GCA_047625765.1 Flavobacteriales bacterium | reverse complement strand
CTTTGTTTTGTGCTATATAATTTAACAATTCTGTACTTAAGGCCTGCTCTTCGCCAGCAGGAGCGTGAATTGATTGTAGTTTCTTTAGGTATTCCATTTTATAATCTTTTGTAAGTAAGCTTGTGCAAAGTGGCTAAATGCGCATCCATAATATCTGCTTCTGAGGCACGAATGCCAATGGTTGTTACACACTTTAAGGTTAGTTCTTGATTGATCATTTCTAGGTGTCGTTCTTTAATCAAACGCATCACCTGATTCATTTCTTCATATCCATGATATATTTCGAATTCGGTATAAACCGTTTTCTCAATAATCTTAGCATCTTCCAAAGCAAGTATACAAGCTTCTTTGTATGCAGATATCAATCCACCAACGCCCAATTTGGTGCCGCCAAAATAGCGCACCACAACAATCAAAACATCGGTTAAATCGAAGGCCTGGATTTGACCCAAAATGGGTTTTCCAGCTGAATTAGAAGGTTCTCCATCATCGTTAGCACGGTAGACCACTTTCTCGGGTCCAAAGCGATAGGCATAACAAAAATGCCTAGCATCATGGTATTTTGCTCTTAAGCCATCAATCAATTTTTTTACTTGGTCTGTTGTCTGGCAAGGGAAAGCATACGCAAAGAATTTGCTTGCCTTTTCTTTGAGTAAGGCATCGGATGGTTTAGCTAATGTTAAATATTTATCCTCCATAAAGACTCAACAAAAGTATGGCTATAACCGCTAAACCAACACCAATTTTATTAATTCTACTAACAGGCTCGTTGAATAGTACAGCCCCAGACAATGTCGCTAACAAGACGACTCCTATATGATTGATTGGAAACAATCGACTACTCTCCCAGTTGGGGCTATTCAAAGCTTCCATCAAAAAGTAAATAGACCCAAAATTGGGTATCCCCAAACTAATCCCACAAATTATAGTTTTAGAAAGCTTAAATTCTTTGTGCTTTACCTGTTGATATATAAAAAATGGAATGCCAATAATTCCTGCAACCATAAATACAGCAGTACAAAAAAGGCCAAATTCGTTTACTGGGATCAAGTATTCTTGGGCGTATTTAATAAAAGTATCTACCGCTCCTGAAATGATAAATACTAAAATGGGTAGGCGCCAATATTTGATACCATTTAGGTGACTCGTCTTTTTAATAGAGGCAAAATAGACCGCAATCAGTGCTAAAATTATTCCAATCGCTGTTGGCAGGGTAAGTGTCTCTCCTACAAAAATCAGCGAAAAAAGAACCGGTACAACCAAGGACATTTTGTTGGCAACCGTAATTATTCCTACCCCAATTTCCTGAATGGCAAAGCCAATAATATTGAAACAAGAAATAAATACAAAACCTAGAATTATAGCAAAGCCAAACCATGGTTTTGCCAAAATTTCTGTTATACCCATTCCATTGCCAAACGCAAGGTATCCCGCACTAAATGCTACAAAATAGTTGATGACAATCAATTGTAAACGATTGATTTCAAAACGCTCGGCCCATTTAAAGACCAGCATAATCAGGGTTGAGCAAAATATACTAGCTATTAGATAGATCATGATTTTGGAGCATAACAGTGTAAGACATCATTTCCTATCATTTTCTCTTCATGTAGGATGGCATCAATTTTAGGAGCCTCAATTCCTTTATTGAATTGGGTAATACTTTTAAAAATACGGGCTTCATCCCATAAATTAGCATCAATAAAAGATTGCAATACTTGCGCTCCTCCTTCCACAAAAACAGAGGTGTATCCCTTGCTGTACAAAGCTTCCAATATATTTGGGATTTCCATTACACCAATATTCAGGTATTCTATATCATCCTTTGTTTCCGATAAAACGGTATTTAAAACAATGGTTTTGGCTTGCTTGTCGGTGAACACCTGATAATCGCCCGAAACGGATGCTTTGGCATCTAAAACAATGCGCACTGGATTGGGACCCTCAATCTCTCTTACTGTTAAAGAGGGATTGTCTGAAAGCAAGGTATTTTTACCAATGAGTATGGCCGATTCTTTTGCACGCCAAGTGTGTACCAACTTTTTCGCTTCCTGCCCACTAATAGCTGTGGATGCTGTTTGAGCTTTGATATCGGGAAGAACATCTATAAAACCATCGGCCGTTTCTGCCCATTTTAAGATAACATAAGGGCGTTTTTTCTCATGAAACGTAAAGAAACGTTTGTTCAATTCGCGGCATTCTTTTTCTAGGACAGCCGTAATTACTTCTACTCCTGCTGCTTTCAATTTGGCAATGCCTTTTCCTGCTACTTCAGAGAAGGTATCTACACAACCAATTACAACTTTGGGAATTCCCATTGCAATAATCAAATCGCTGCAAGGAGGAGTTTTTCCAAAATGCGCACAAGGCTCTAAGGAAACGTAGATGGTTGCTTCTTTTAACAAAGACTTATCCTTGACCGAAGCCACCGCATTTACCTCTGCATGGGCTTCGCCATAGCGTTGGTGATACCCTTCTCCAATTACCATATTGTTGTGGACAATTAGCGAACCAACCATTGGGTTTGGTGCAGCGTAAAACTGGCCTTTACGGGCCAATTCCATACAGCTTTGCATGTATGTTTCGTGGGATTTCATTACATCAAAAGTACATTATTTGATGTACATTTGGGCATGGCCGAAACCCCACAAACATTAGGAATTACAAAGGAATTATTTAATTCGGAACTCTCTCATTTACTTAATGATAGAGAATTGAAAACACAGTTTCAGATGTTGTGTGAGCAGTTTTGTGGTTTGAGCCCTGCTATGCAAGTTCTGGAGAAAAACAGTTTGTTAAGCAGACCACAAGTCGAACAGTTTTCGAATGCGATAAGCTTATTAAAAGAGCAACAACCCATACAATACATACTTGGAGAAGCCGATTTCTACGGAATGAAACTAAAGGTAAATCCTGCTGTTTTAATTCCTAGACCCGAAACCGAAGAATTGGTGGCCTTAATTGTTGCCAATAACAAAGTTCAGAACCCTAGAATATTGGATATAGGTACGGGCTCTGGCTGTATTCCTATTGCTTTAAAGAAAAAGCTGACTACAGCGGAAGTTTGGGCAGTTGATGTTTCGGAATCGGCTTTAACTATAGCCAAAGACAATGCCTTACAGCTACAAACAGAGATTCGGTTTGTACAAGATGATATTTTGAATCCCCAAGCAGATTATCCAAAATTCGATATTATTGTTAGCAATCCTCCTTACGTCCCCGAAAAGGATAAATTGGAAATGGAAGCCCATGTCTTGGAACACGAGCCCCATTTGGCCTTGTTTGTAGAAGATGCAGATCCCTTATTGTTTTACAGAGAAATAGGAATATTCGCCCAGAAGTATTTGAATGCTGGGGGCCAATTGTATTTCGAAATTCACCGCGATTATTTCGCAGAAAATAAAGCCTTAGCTATTTCTCAGGGTTTTGAAAATGTAGCGCTTATCAAGGATATTAATGAGAATTATAGGATACTGAGTACTGTGAAATAAGATGTATGATTCCTGAAGGCTTGATTGCTGATTTTTGAAGTGCTGGTGAATAAGCCTTTTGAAATACCACTTTGAATGAATCACCATCCTTTGTCGCCCTGAACTCGTTGCTGTGTCTGTGAATAAGTGCAAGGTCTAAACAGCGAAGCACTAAACTCCTCAACCTACAAATAGTAAAACAGGGCTTATAGTGATGCAATGCTTTACGTCATTGGCCAGTCTAAAGCCTAAAAATCAATCTTCTAAAAACGAAGCACATTTCTCCTTAATCTCAGCCAACTATTTGATATTATTGCAATAGAAACAATTCATTGCTATGCCATCTGAAGCATCAGAAATACGTTCTCTTAGAGAAGAACTAAATACATACAATTACCACTATTATAATTTATCAGAATCACTGATTAGTGATTTTGAATTTGATAAGAAACTCGAGCGTCTGCAGGATTTAGAATCCAAGCATCCAGAGCTTTTCGATGCCAATTCTCCCAGTCAGCGCGTGGGTGGAGGAATTACCAAGGATTTTGAAACGGTAGCACACAAATACCGCATGCTGTCTTTGGGGAATACCTACAATCCAGAAGAGCTAAGAGAATTTGACGAGCGCGTAAAAAAAGGCTTGGGTATAGAAGAAATTAGGTATGTCTGTGAGTTAAAATATGATGGTGTTGCCATAGGATTACAATACGAAAAGGGAGCACTCGTTAGAGCCGTTACCCGCGGTGATGGCGCTAAGGGCGATGATGTTGTAAAAAACGTGAGAACCATAGGTTCGGTTCCTTTACAATTACTAGGATCTGACTACCCTGATTTTTTCGAGATTAGAGGTGAAATTGTTTTTCCGCTAGAAGAGTTTGACAAGCTGAATATAGAACGCGAAGCTGAAGGGCTTCCCTTATACGCCAATCCAAGAAATACCGCTTCTGGAAGCATTAAAATGCAAGATAGTGGTGAAATGGCTAAGCGAAAGCTAGAATGCTACCTCTACAGTTTTCATGCCGATACCCTACCCTTTACCAGTCATTTCGAAAGTTTGGAGAAAGCCAAAGAATGGGGATTTAATGTACCTGTTTACAACAAGCGTGTTTCTGGAATTGATGCTGTACTGGATTTTATTACACATTGGGAAAAATCGAGACATGAATTGCCTTTCATTATTGACGGTATTGTTATCAAAGTAGACGATTTTAATCAACAAGAAGAATTAGGCTTTACCGCAAAGGCACCCAAATGGGCTATTTCTTATAAATACAAGGCCGATGCAGCCCTAACACAATTAGAATCTATAAGTTATCAAGTAGGTCGTACCGGTGCTATAACTCCTGTTGCCAACCTTGCTCCTGTAAAACTGGCCGGTACAACGGTTAAAAGGGCTTCACTTCACAATTCCGATCAAATTGCAAAGTTAGATTTGCACCAAATGGATTGGGTTTTTGTAGAAAAAGGAGGCGAAATTATCCCAAAAATTACAGGAGTAGAACTAAAAAAACGTGGGGTTAATGCTATGCCTGTTGCCTTCATCAATCAATGCCCAGAATGTGCTACAGTGTTGGTACGTAAAGAAGGCGAAGCACATCACTATTGCCCCAATGCCAATGCTTGCCCACCACAAATACAGGGTAAAATGGAACATTTTGTTTCTAGAAAAGCAATGGATATAGACAGCTTAGGGGCAGAAACTATTGTACAATTAAACGAGGCTGGTTTGATTAAAAACATCGCAGACATTTATACGCTTAATGCTGCAGAAGTTTTGGCCTTAGACCGTATGGCAGAAAAATCGGTAGAAAAGCTTTTAGAAGGTGTAGAAAAATCCAAAGAAGTGCCTTTCGAACGTGTATTGTTTGGCTTGGGGATTCGTTATGTGGGAGAGACTGTTGCTAAGAAACTGGCCCTTTACTTTAAAACGATGGAAGCCTTAATGACAGCTAACAAAGAAGATTTGGTTGCTGTAGATGAAATAGGCGAACGCATAGCAGAAAGTCTTGTAGAATACTTCGCTAAAGACGAAAGCAAATTGTTGATAGAACGTTTACAATCTTTTGATTTGCAATTCGTTTCGAATGTAAAAGACCTAAGAGTTTCTGCTATATTTGAAGGCAAGAATATTGTGGTATCTGGGGTATTTGAAACCATTGGCAGAAACGAGCTTAAGGCCTTGATTGAAAGTCATGGTGGAAAAAATACGGGTTCCATTTCTAAGAAAACGGACTTCTTGGTAGCAGGAGAAAATATGGGACCTAGCAAATTGCAAAAAGCAAGCGACCTTGGAGTAACAATTCTTAGTGAAACTGAATTTATGTCCATGATTTCTGAAAAGGCATGAGAAAGATTGTAGCAAAATATATGTTTAAACGATTGGCAGTAATTAACAAC
>JBLHRE010000115.1:0-5907 GCA_047625765.1 Flavobacteriales bacterium | reverse complement strand
ACAAATCTACTGAGACAGCAACGATAACAGTCGAAGATAATATTTCTCGTATAGCAACAGCAAAAGACATTACGATTGAATTAGATGTAAATGGGCTTGCGAGCATCGTGGTTTCAGACATTAACAATGGATCTAATGATGCTTGTAATGTGACTCTGGCGATAAGTCAATCCGACTTTGATTGTACTCATGTGGGTGCTAATACAGTTACTTTAACGGTAACAGATGAAAATGGAAACAGCACTTCTAGTGATGCAATTGTAACCGTTGAAGATACTATTGCCCCTGTAGCCATCGCAAAAGACATTACGGTTACATTAGATGAGTATGGAGAGGCGATTATTACACCAGAAGACGTAGACAATCATTCTTTTGACAATTGTACGTTTACGGCATCTTTAGATGTTACTACTTTCGATTGTACGAATATAGGTCTAGATAATCGGGTAACTTTAACAGTAACAGATGCTGTTGGAAATACAGATTCGAAAATAGCTACTGTTCGTATTTTAGAGCATTTTAAAGAAACACTTGATTTAAGGTCACTTGCATATTTTGAAGCTTTTACTGGCTCTGGAGATGTTACAAATTCAGGAAATTTTACAGGTAATGTTGGCACAAATGGTGGGCAATTGACTGGATTTTCAGGTTCTAATTTTAACGGTAATGCACATTTTAATGATGGCTTAACAAAGCAAGCTGAATTAGATTTATTGAAGGCTTATATTCATTTAAATAATATTTTTGTGACGCATCCTGGCACCCATTCCCCTTCTTTTGGAAGTGGAGAGATGCTTAGCCCTGGTGTTTATTCTATCGGTGGTGCTGGATCGGTAAATGGAAATCTTACGCTTGACGGTCAAGGAGATTCTAATGCTTTATTTATTATAAAATTTAAAGGTGCATTTACTACTGGTGCAGATTCAAAAATTGTTTTAATTAATGGCGCAGATGTAGCAAATGTTTTTTGGGTTGCTCAAGGTGCCATAACTCTTGGCGCATCTACTGTTATAAAAGGGACTTTACTTGCTTATCCTGGAGCAATTACGCTTGGCGTAAATAGCAGCATAGAGGGAAGGCTTCTTTCTTCAGTAGGAGCTATCACTATTGCTGATCGTGGCACGGCAACGATGCCAGGTGCTATGCACATTCCAATAAATCCGATGGTTAACTATGCACCTGCAGCTGCCGTTGATGTTTTAGGAAGTATCGAGAGCTTTAGACTTTTTACGATTAACGGAGCGGTTTCAAATGCTTCTACCTCTGGAATTATTGGAGATGTTGGTGCAGATATAGGCGATATTAGTGGTTTTGCAACTTCAGCTCATATTGGTTCATTTTACAATGCAGACGCTGTTACAGCGAAAGCGAAAATAGATTTAGAAAACGCTTATAATCAATTGATGTTGATTCCGACTACGGTAAGTGATCATACGCCAGCTTTTGGAAGTGGAGAAATATTACAGCCAGGAGTTTATGCGATTTCAGGCGCAGGATCTCTAGGCGGAGTTATTACCTTAGATGGAGGAGGAGATAAAGATGCAATCTTTATTTTAAAATTCAATGGAGCATTTGTAGCCCATGCACAATCAAAAGTAATTTTGAGTAATGGAACGCGCAGATTCAATGTTTTTTGGATTTCTGAAGGCGCTGCATCTATAGGAGCCAATAGTACCATAAAAGGAACCGTTTTAGCTCATGGTGGGGATGCTACTATGGGAGCAGGTGGAAACTTGGCGGGGAGATTACTTTCTACAGGTGGAGCAATTGGTTTTAGTACTGGTGTTATTTATACGGTAGTTCATGATATTGAATGTGACACGAACACAAATCAAAGAACGTTAACGAATATAGGTGAAGAACTTGTTTCTGAAGCTGCTGAAGAGACGCTAGCTATTTATCCGAATCCATCGAGAGGAGTCTTTAATATAAAATTAAAGACTTTCAACGTACAAACAGAGATTTATCTTTTTGATATTACAGGAAATATTATTGCACGTAAAACTATTTCTAAAGAAAATAATTTTGGAAATACGATTGCAATTGGAACCAATAACTTGTCTTCAGGTATTTATTTAGTAAAAATAATGACCAAGAATGAAACGGTTACTAAAAAGGTAATTGTAGAAAGAAGTAATTAGAAATTAATTTTTTGATTGTTTATTAAATTAAGAAAACAGCTTAAGAATCTTCTTAAGCTGTTTTTCTTTTATTTAATATCAAAGGGGTTAAAATCAAACTCAGAAGTCCTGCAGAAATCGCTGTCACAATTACGTTTCCATACTGTTTCAATTCTAGATCGCCTAAAAGTCTTATTGCAATGGTAGTCAAAGTCAGCCCCGTAATAATTAGCCAATATTTTAAGTTAACATTTTCTTCTTCCATTTTTTTAGTCGGTAGTTTATAAATCGCAAAACCAATTGCTAGCCCGCCCAAAACGGTTGATGAATGTTGTAATATTTTCAAAATTGGAACTTGCTTACTAAAAATGTCAACTGAGTTTGTTAGTGCAGGAATTGTATTTACGAGATATCCGTGGTCGTGAGTAAAGCTATCCCAAAAATTGTGAGATGCCGCTCCAATCAAGATTGAAATTATCACAATTAGCCAATTACTTTTAAAGTGTCCATTCCAGTCAAACTGTCTAAATGCTAAAAACCGTGATTTTAAAAAAGTCGGTAAATTGTCGAATAAACCATTTCGAACTATGCTGTGAAAAATGAATGTAAGCAACAGACCCAAGGGAATATCAAACCAAAAAAGTCCGTCTAGAGTGTGGCTGTAGTCACTTCTTATTCTCATTCTTAAAAAGTACTCAAAGTCAGGTGTCAAACTACCGATTACAAGTCCAGTTAATGAAAACCATTTTCTTGGGAAATAGGTAAGAGGTAAAATAATTGCTGGATGTGAAAAAGTAAAGGGCATTTAATCTATTTGCGTTTTTTAATTGGTTACAACATGGGGATAAACACCACAATGCTTACCCCCATTGTAAATGGCTAATTATTTATTGATTTAAAATCTGGATTCCCTCTAAAGCGACAGGGTAGTAGCTTTGGCATGTGCAATGGGTTTTGGGTTAAGTATTCGTTTTGGTTCTCCGAATATAGAAAATAAAAAACCCAGACGGGTAGGTCTGGGTTTGATTGTGGATAAATGCTATAAATTAGTTGATATCTGCTGTTACATCAGTGCTATTTTTAAAAGCCAAAGCATCGTTTTCTATATCTATTAATATTACCGAATCGGAGCTTACGGTGCCTGCCAAAATCTCTTTGGAGAGTTGGTTTAATATTTCTCTTTGTATCACACGTTTTACCGGTCTAGCTCCAAATTGTGGATCGTACCCTTTGGCAGCAATCCAGGCTATGGCTGCTGGTGTGGCATCCAACACAATGTCATTTTTCGCCAAACGCTTGGTCAGCATTTGCAATTGCAATGCAACAATAGATGCTAGCTCGCTTTTAGAAAGCGGAGTAAAGACAATGGTCTCGTCAATCCTGTTCAAGAATTCTGGTCGGATGGTCTTACGCAGCAATTCTAGCACATCGTTCTGGGTTTGCGCCAATACCTTTTCTCTGTTTTTGGCAGTAATATCTCCCAAAGCATCTTGTATTACATGAGAGCCCAAATTAGAGGTCATGATGATGATGGTGTTTTTAAAATTCACCGTTCGGCCTTTGTTGTCCGTCAATCGGCCATCGTCCAAAACTTGTAACAAGATGTTAAACACATCGGGATGTGCTTTTTCAATTTCATCCAACAAAATAACAGAATAGGGCTTTCTACGCACGGCTTCTGTCAATTGTCCTCCTTCGTCATATCCTACATATCCCGGAGGTGCACCAATCAATCTAGAAACGGTGTGTTTCTCTTGGTATTCGCTCATGTCAATACGGGTCATAGAACTCTCGTCATTGAAAAGGTATGTTGCCAAGGCTTTGGCCAATTCTGTTTTTCCAACTCCTGTGGTGCCTAAGAAAATGAACGATCCTATGGGGCGTTTTTCATCCTGCAAACCTGCTTTGTTTCTTCTAACCGCATCAGAGATAGCTTCAATAGCTTCGTCTTGTCCAATAACACGTTTGTGCAGTTCGGTTTCAAGGTTCAAGAGTTTTTCTCTTTCGCTTTGCAACATGCGGTTTACAGGGATGCCCGTCCAACGTGAAACCACATCAGCAATGTCTTCGGAGTCTACTTCTTCCTTGATCATGGCGGTGCCCTTGTGCGCATCCATTTCTGCCATCATTAGGGCAAGCTTTTGATCCAGCTCTTTCAGTTGGCCGTAGCGTATTTCCGCTACCTGCCCATAATCCCCTTGACGTTCGGCATGTTCTGCAGCCAATTTGGCATTCTCTATGTCCTCCTTTGTTTTCTGTACGCCTTCTACAATATCTTTTTCTGCTTGCCATTGCGCTTGCAGCGTATTTCTATCTTCGCTTAAGTTCGAAAGTTCCTCAACCAAATAGGCCAGTTTTTTAGGATCATTTTCGCGCTTAATGGCTTCCTTCTCAATTTCTAATTGGGTGATTTTACGGTCCAATTCGTCCAAAGCTTCGGGCTTAGAATTTATTTCCATGCGCAACTTAGAAGCTGCTTCATCCATCAAGTCAATTGCTTTGTCGGGCAAGAAACGGTCAGAAATATACCGTTGCGATAATTCTACCGCGCTAATAATTGCTTCGTCTTTGATACGGACTTTATGGTGCGTCTCGTATTTCTCTTTTATTCCTCTAAGAATGGAAATAGCATCTTCTCTGTTGGGTTCGTCTACCAATACTTTTTGGAAACGTCTTTCTAAAGCCTTGTCCTTTTCGAAATACTTTTGGTATTCGTCTAGGGTAGTTGCGCCAATGGCTCTCAGTTCTCCTCTTGCCAATGCAGGTTTCAAGATATTTGCGGCATCCATGGCTCCTTCGCCACCGCCAGCACCCACAAGAGTGTGTATCTCGTCTATAAACAAGACGATATCTCCAGAAGCATTGATCACTTCTTTTACCACAGATTTTAAACGTTCTTCAAATTCTCCTTTATACTTGGCGCCTGCAATTAGGGCTCCCATATCCAAAGAGTATACTTGTTTCGATTTTAGGTTTTCGGGTACATCTCCTTCTATAATCCGATGGGCCAAGCCTTCGGCAATGGCTGTTTTACCAACACCCGGTTCCCCAATTAAAATAGGGTTGTTTTTTGTTCTACGCGATAGAATCTGTAGCACTCTTCTAATCTCTTCGTCTCTACCAATAACCGGGTCCATTTTTCCATCTCTAGCCATTTGGTTGAGATGCAAAGCATATTTATTTAATGCATTAAAAGTATCTTCTGCCGTTTGAGAATCGACTGTTGCTCCTTTTCTTAATTCTTTGATAGCTAGTTTGCAGTTTTTTTCTGTAAGGCCTTGGTCTTTCAATAATTGCGAAACAGGGTCTTTTATGAGAAGGATTCCCAGAAACAAATGTTCGATGGTAGCATAGCTGTCTCCAAATTCTTTCGAAAGTGAAGTCGCTTTTTCAAAAATTTTTGCGGTGTTATTGGATGCGTAGACATTACCACCTTCTACCTTAGGGTAGCTAGCAATTTGCTTGTCTAAGATTTGTTGCAAGTGTTGCACCTGCACATTGTTCTTTTTTAATAAATAGGGGATAACATGGTCGTCTTTAGAAAGTATGCCTTTCAATAGATGTCCAGATTCTATGGCTTGGTGTCCATTACCGATAGCAATTTGTTGCGCTTCGGCAATAGCTTCTTGCGCTTTGATTGTAAATTGATCTAAATTCATCGTATTGTAATTTTCATTGGTGAAAATAATGCATCAAATAAAAAACCACCTTGAATTTAGATGGTTTTAAGTGATATAATGTCAGTTTTAAGCTATTTGTTCTACAAAAGTCAATGACAGGATGTCAT
>JBLHRE010000114.1:0-5928 GCA_047625765.1 Flavobacteriales bacterium | reverse complement strand
TTATTCTTGTAAAGAAGATGAAACAGCAGCGGCAAAAGTCAACATTACTTTCGACCACAAGGTTGGCATGCAGGATCTGATACAGGACAGTATCGTTTACACCAATATGGCAGGAAATCCTTATTCTGTTATGACCTTAAAATATTTCATTTCTGATGTTGTATTGCATAAGAGTAACGGATCGTCTGTATTTATTGATGCAGAACACTATGTGGATGCTTTTGATGCACAAACATTAATTTTTGATAGCGATACAGAATTATCGGAGGGTGACTTTAGCCATATTTCCTTTGTATTCGGAATGGATTCGGCTAAAAATATTGATGGCCGATTTGTTAATGCACCAGAAAGTAATATGGAGTGGCCAGAACCAATGGGTGGTCAAGACAATGCGGGGTACCATTATATGAAATTGGAGGGGAAGTTTAGAGATTCTAACAATATGGTAATGAATTATAATACTCACACTGGTGCATCTATGGGAATGCCTTATCATGTGAATGTTACTTTACCAAACAGTGATTTCTTTGTAAATGGCGATGCTATAGATATTACCTTAACCATGGACATTAACAACTGGTATCAAAATCCAACAACCTACGACTTTAATGAAGTGGGTATGATGATGATGGGCAATCAAGCGGCTCAGGCTGCTATACAAGGGAATGGTTCTGATGTTTTTACGGTGAGCATTAGCGATTAATTTAAAGTATACGATAGAATGAATTTTAAAGGAAATACAAAATTATTGTTGTCAATATTGGGCTTGGCAATGGTGTTTGCTTGCTGTAAAGAGTCATTAACGCCTCCTGAAGCAACTCCTTATCTTTTAGAAAAACCTTATTCCCGTTTTCCTGATGTGGTAATTCCTGCCGACAATCCAATGACGGTAGAAGGTATAGCCTTAGGAAGGCGCTTGTTTTACGATTCCATTTTATCTGCCGATTTCACACAATCCTGTGCTTCCTGTCACCAGCAAGGATCGGCATTTTCTGATCCCAAGCGTTTTAGTGTAGGGATTGATGGAATGGCAGGGAATAGAAATGCTCCAGCCATTATCAATCAGTTGTGGAGTACCGATTTCTTTTGGGATGGAAGGAGACAAAGTTTGGAAGAGCAAGCTATTGATCCAGTGCCAGATCCTATAGAAATGCATTTGGAATGGCCGGTAGCAGAACAGCGCTTGAACGATCACGATTCTTATCCAGATCAATTTCTAAAAGCATTTGGAGAAAAAAACATCACCAAAGAATTGGTGGTAAAAGCGATTGCTCAGTTTGAGCGTACCCTGATTTCTGCCAATTCGAAATACGATAGAAGGCTAAGAGGCTTAGAGAATCTGAATGATCAGGAGTTTAGAGGCTTCGAGATTTACTTTACAGAGAAAGGCGATTGCTTCCATTGCCATGGTGGAGTACTTTTGACGGACAACCTTTTTCATAACAATGGATTGGATTCCGTTTTTACGGACAAAGGCAGAGAAATGGTAACAGGTAACACCAATGATCGAGGGAAATTTAAATCACCGACTCTAAGAAATATAGAGGTTACGGGGCCATACATGCATGATGGACGATTTGAAACCTTAGAAGAGGTAATTGATTTTTATTCTGAAGGCATAACATTCTCATCGACTATAGATCCTTTGATGAAAAATGTAGATCAAGGAGGCATAGGCTTGAACCCTATGGAAAAGGCAGATCTCATAGCATTTCTTAAAACATTTACGGATCAAGAATTCCTGACAAAAGAAGAATTTTCGAATCCATTTTAAATTAAAAAGGAGCGCTTTTAAGCGCTCTTTTTTTTATCGAGCACATGCATACTTTTAGGGCGGTAATCCTTTGAAAATCTCAGCTCAAAAGTTAAATTTGCATTACGAAAAAAACGAAGCCTTTCCTTTTCTTTTAAAGGCTTCTCGTATTGCTAACAAAAATCAAAAAAGATGAATAATACTCCAAAAATCGTTTACACTAAAACAGATGAGGCTCCAGCCTTGGCAACCTATTCTTTTTTACCAATCGTACAGGCTTTTACAGCTAGTTCGGGAATCACCATAGACACTATGGATATTTCATTGGCAGCAAGAATTTTGTCGGTGTTCAACGACTTTTTAAAGGAGGATCAAAAAACAGAAGATGCATTGGCGGCATTGGGCGAGTTGGTAAAGAAGGAAGAAGCAAACATCATTAAGTTGCCAAACATTTCGGCATCTGTCCCTCAGTTGATGGTGGCTATCACCGAATTGCAATCGCAAGGATATGCTATTCCAGATTACCCAGTAACACCAACAACGGCACAAGAAATTGATGTTAAATCGCGTTACGATAAAATCAAAGGGTCGGCAGTAAACCCTGTATTGCGTGAAGGCAACTCTGACAGGAGAGCACCTAAGGCAGTAAAGAATTACGCTAAAATAAACCCACACTCTATGGGTGCTTGGTCTTCCGATTCTAAAACACATATTGCTACAATGAGTGCGGGAGATTTTAGAGCGAATGAAAAATCAGTAACCATTGCTGAGGCAGGAGCAGTGAAAATCAATTTCACAAGTTTAAACGGTGCTGCTGCTTTGTTAAAAGAAGTTCCTGTTTTAGCAGGAGAAATTATTGACGGTACATTTATGAGCAAAACTGCATTGATGCAGTTTTTGGAAAATGAAATTACTGAAGCTAGGAAATCTGGAGTATTGTTTTCATTACACATGAAAGCAACCATGATGAAAGTTTCTGATCCAATTATTTTCGGTCTTGCTGTTGCCGTGTACTTCAAAGATGTATTTGCTAAGCATGCAGATACTTTCAAGAAATTGGGTGTGAATGTTCGCAATGGTTTTGGTGATTTGATTGCTAAAATTGAAACATTGCCAGCAGCAGAAAAAGCAGCCATCGAAGCAGACATCAATGCTGTTTATACTGCCAGACCAGATATGGCCATGGTAGATTCTGATAAAGGAATTACCAACCTGCATGTTCCTTCTGATGTTATTATTGACGCTTCTTTGCCAGCTATGTTGCGTAGCTCGGGGAAAATGTGGAATACAGCAGGTAAATTACAAGATACAAAAGCAGTTGTTCCAGATAGCTCTTACGCACACTTATACCAAGCGGTAGTTGAGTTCTGTAAAAAGAATGGTGCTTTCGACCCAACTACAATGGGAACTGTTCCTAATGTTGGTTTGATGGCTCAAAAAGCGGAAGAGTACGGTTCTCATGACAAGACTTTCGAAATATCTGCCAACGGAACCGTTACCGTAGTAGATGCTGTAGGAAACATTTTAATGTCTCACAATGTAGAAGCTGGAGATATATGGAGAATGTGTCAAGTAAAAGATGCACCAATCCAAGACTGGGTTAAATTGGCTGTAGGACGGGCAAAGGCAACATCCTGGCCAACTATTTTCTGGTTGGACGAGAACAGAGCACATGATGCAGAACTAATCAAGAAAGTAAATACATACCTAGGGAATTACGATACTGCAGGATTGGATATCCGCATTTTAAACCAAGTTGATGCTTGTACTTTGAGCTTGGAAAGAATGAAAAAAGGCGAAAACACCGTTTCTGTTACAGGAAATGTGTTGCGTGATTACTTAACAGATTTGTTCCCGATTTTAGAACTGGGTACTTCTGCAAAAATGCTTTCTATTGTTCCTTTAATGCAAGGTGGTGGATTGTTTGAAACCGGTGCTGGTGGATCTGCTCCAAAGCACGTACAGCAATTTGAAAAAGAAGGTCATTTGCGTTGGGATTCATTGGGTGAGTTCTTAGCATTGGCAGTTTCTTTAGAGCATGTTGCCGATAAGTATGGAAACAACAAGGCTCAAGTATTGGCAGACACCTTAGATGCTGCTACGGGTATGTTCTTAGAGAATGACAAGTCTCCTTCGCGTAAAGTGAAAGAATTGGACAATAGAGGTTCTCATTTTTACTTGGCAATGTATTGGGCACAAGAATTGGCAAAACAAAATGAGGATGCTGAATTGAAAGCCTTGTTTACAAATGTTGCTACCGAATTAGCTGCTAACGAAACTAAAATTGTTACAGAGCTTAACGAAGCGCAAGGAGAAGCAATGAACTTAGGTGGTTACTACCTTCCAAGCGTTGCTAAAGTAGCAGAAGCTATGCGACCAAGCCTTACCTTAAATACTATTATTGATGGTGCGTTGCAGGCTGTAAACGCTTAATAACATTCTCTTAAACATAGAAAAGCCTTCTCGTATCGGTTCAACCGAAACGAGAAGGCTTTTTGTTTTTATGCAAAGACTTAGGTTTTGTAAAATCCAAGTACAGCTAATCTATTTGGTACGTTTTTACTGTACCTGATCCTATCACTTTTTTGTCTACGTTTTTAGGCTTACCCAGGTACTCTACATCTCCAGAACCGGCAATGCGAACCTTAATGTTCTCGCTTGTGTTTACTTTCATATCACCCGAACCTGCTATATTCAAATCAGCTATTTCACATTTCAAATCTAATCCGTGAAGGTCTCCACTGCCAGCCAAGTCTGCATTTAATTTGCGGCAGGCACCTTTTAAATGTACATCGCCAGATCCAGCAATATTGCTATTTATTTCTCTTGCGTTTACCCGTAATTTAATGTCTCCAGAGCCTGCTAGATTTACTTCAAAATCTGAAGTTTCTATAATGTCTGAACTTGTAATGTCGCCAGAGCCAGCCAAAGAAACTTTAGAAAGGTCTTCGAACGGAACGGTTATTTTAATACCGAAATCAGTTTTTAAGGAAAAGCCCTTTTTAACACGAATAACCAAGGCATTACCGTCTACAAATACATCCAGGTATTGGAAAAGGTTTTCATCTGTTTTCAAGCTAATATCACCTTCTGTGCCTTTTTGAAGTCGAACATCCATAATGCCATGCACCTTAACTTCGTCATAATCGCCAGTCGTAATTTGTTTGGTAGTAATGTCCCCATTACCCAAAATTTTTTCTTTTGCGGAACCAATACTTGCACATGATTGTAAGGTGATGATAGCAAGACAAAAGCTTAGAGATATTTTAATAATTGATTTCATAATGGGCATGTTTGATTAAAATTTAGAAGCTTAAATATAGTGCGAATTTCTATGGCTAAGCAATGGCACTTGTTCAAGGCAAACTCGTAGGAGTCTTTTCCTAGACTACTCGAAAGATTTGTTACGTAGGATGAGGTTTTCATTTTTTAACGTTCCGGCAGGACAGCTAAAATTTTTTTTAGCCATTGTTGCCAAACGTTTTTATTTTAGTTTTTCATCAATTATTGTGAAATTCAAATTGTCAGGAACACCAAGTTTTTGTCTTCCTAATTGAAATTCAGATTCAGACTTGTATTCATACGTGTGTTCACGGCTATTCCATTTGTTCAAACCGTACTCCCGAATGTCAATAATGTGATATTTCGTCTCATTCCGATATGGGAAAAGACTGTCAGGTGGATTCCACCCATTGCTAAGATGATAGTAATTCCCATTTCTTATAAAAATGCTGTATTCTTCCGAAATGTAAATTGTGTCGGCAGGATTTGAAAGTCTATAGTTCCTTGTGCTATCTCTATTAAACAGCCTTTTTGATATTTCCTCTTGTTTATTCGGGTGTTGTTTTGCTATAATGAAATCATCATTGAAACCAACTGCAAAAATTGTTTCTGAAATTATGGTCGATCCACCATATTTGTTTGGGTCAGAGTTTTCATAAAGTCTTTGGTACCTAGGTTCCGCTCGCCAAGCAAGATTGAAATTCTTCACTAAATGATGAACTTCGGTTGGTTCGTCCATTAAACATCCATTCATTATTAAGAGCAGAATCAATATTGTCGTTAGTCTCGTCATTTTAATGTTTGGCAACGTATTGATAAACACCATAGCGTTTATCTGTTCTTTCGTTTATGAATTGTATTTTGTGTAACCTCTTTACAGTGCAAGTAATTTT
>JBLHRE010000113.1:0-5961 GCA_047625765.1 Flavobacteriales bacterium | reverse complement strand
TCTGCTCCTAACCAATACACCTTTGCGCTTGACTTAATTTTAGGTAAAGCCTCATTGCTTAAAGTATTTGAAATGAAATCTGCTGGCATTTTTGTTTTCGGAATCTTAGTTTCGAACCAATCTTGCAGCGGTAAATCGAAACACATGCCATGCATATAATTGTATAGCGATTTTTTTAAGCCAAAACTAAACTGGTCGTGATCGATTCCTGTTTTGTCCTCAAAGTCGATATCGTTATTAGCGAAACCAATCTCTTTTATTTTTGGAACAATTCCATAAGCCTCAGGCTTAATACCAACAGGGCTATGTGCAGTTAAAGCAAACTGATGCCAAAAACCCGATTGTAATACTCCTGCTTCGAAAAGCTGACGCACCATTTCTAAACTGTCAACAGTCTCTTGTATTGTTTGGGTAGGGTAACCATACATTAAATAGGAGTGAACCATAATGCCCGCTTCTGTCAAATGCTTACAGACTTTGGCTACCTGTTCTACAGTGACTCCTTTTTCAATTAGTTTTAACAAACGATCGGATGCCACTTCCAATCCTCCTGAAACGGCAATACAACCAGAAGATTTAAGAAGAAATGCGAGTTCTTTTGTGAAACTTTTTTCGAAACGAATGTTCGTCCACCAAGTAACGGTAAGATTTCTTCTAAGTATTTCCAGTGCCAATTCACGCATTAAAGCAGGTGGAGCAGCTTCATCAACAAAATGGAAACCACGTTCGCCAGTGTTGGCAATTAATTCTTCCATTCTATCGACCAATAACTTAGCCGTTACTGGTTCGTAAATCTTAATATAATCTAAAGAGACATCACAAAACGAACATTTCCCCCAGTAACAACCATGTGCCATGGTTAGTTTATTCCAGCGTCCATCGCTCCAAAGACTGTGCATTGGATTGGCAATTTCTATCACAGAAATATATTGGTCTAAATGCAAATCAGAATAGTCTGGTGTGCCAACCAAATGTTGTTTGTAATCGGGTAAACGACAAGTGTTGTGGTAAACCACCGCATTGTCTTGCAACAAGAATGTACGTTTTAGATCTTGCTCGGTAATCTTGCCATTGACATACTGATACAATTGTTCTAGGGGCAATTCGCCATCATCCAAAGTGATAAAATCGAAGAATTCGAAAACGCGAACATCTTTGACACTTCTTAATTCGGTATTCGGGAAACCACCGCCCATTGCAATTTTTATTTCCGGATGGTTCTTCTTTAAATATTGTGCACATCTAAAAGCACTAAACAAGTTGCCAGGGAAAGGAACCGATATGCAAACCATTTTGGGTTGGATGGTTTCTATTTTCTTAGCAAATAGATCTAAACTTATCTCATCAATGTAGCTTAAGTCGGCTTGTAGTTTTTGATATAATTCATCAAACGAATTAGCAGATCTACCAATGCGCTCTGCATAACGGCTAAAACCAAAATTATCATCAACGCAGCTCACTATAAAATCTGAAATATCGTTCAAATACAAGGTCGCCAAATGTTTGGCCTTGTCTTGCATTCCCATTTCCCCAAAAGCCCAATCCAATTCTTGTAAGTTATTGAAACGAGATGCTTCTGGGATAAATCCAGGGGTACAAATCAATCGGGCCATATTGGCATTTTTTCCTTGAAGGAATAATACCACCTCGTCAATAGTGCTTAAGTAATCTTTTTTTAGGGCGTATATTCTTTGGCCGTTGGCATCTAAGGCCAACTTTTCTTTATCTACAGCTGCAAACATTTTGCTCAAGCCATCCTTAGAGAAAAGGTTGAGGATAACTTCAATTCCCAAATCCATTTGGAAGGCCGAAATATCCTTGGTATTCAAAAAACCTTTGATATATGCCGTTGCAGGATATGGGGTATTGAGTTGTGTAAATGGTGGTGTTACCAAAAATAGCTCCGACATCTAAGGTTGTATATAGTGTTGTACACGTTCTCGAATGTCTTTCAAGTCGTTTTGGTAATCGTATTGTAAATCTTCGTGGACAGCGTCTAGATTCTTAACAATCATAGCCATTTGACGCTGAAAAATATTGGTCAAAGCCGTTGAATTAAAGATGCTAGGTTCAATATCAACCAATCGGTTGCAGTAATACAAAAGCAACTCAATCTCGGTTTCCTTTTTCTTGGAGTAGCGCACAAACTTCTTGATTTGCGTAAGGATTTTACGCGCTGTTTTTTTGATAAAGAAATAACTAGAAGTGTTCATTTGCTCAAAAAGCTCATCCATATTCTCTTGAATGCTCTGTATGTAAGCTTCCTCATCTTCTCTTACAAAAAGCAGATAGGTGAGTAATTCTTTATTTTCTTTTTTAAATCTTGCCAAATGCGCAATGATATCCCTCAAGTCTTTGGGAGATTGGAGTTCAATTTCTTTCTTTATTTCCTTGGCACTGTAGGCTTTCATGTAGATTTAAAATTTGTTCGAAGATAGGGGATATGTAGGAGTTCTGCAGGTATTTAATCGATTTTGACATTCTGTAATACCTCTAGAATTAATTGGTTCAAATACACAATTGACTTGGGTTTGTTCTGGAGCGTATGAAAGGTGTTTTTTCTCCTTAGAAAAAGAAATATAGAAGAACTCAAAAGAAATAGAACATAACGTCCAATCCATCTTTGACAAGTTTTCAGAAGACGAGTTCATCTATGATTTACTTATAGCTTATGGAATTTCTAAAACCTCTCTTTCCAGACTTAAAACTCAAGGTTCCTTCTTTACGAAATGTGGATAAGACGGCACCATACTTTCACGATGGCTCTATTTCGGAATTAAATGAAGCTGTGGATATAATGGCAAGGTCACAAACCAATTCAAAATTATCGGAAAGTGAAATTGACTTGATCGTTATTTTTCTTCAATCGCTAATTGGCCAATTAGATTTATAGGATATAAAAAAAAGCATCAACCATTGCTGATTGATGCTTTTCTAATTTCTGATGCTCTAGTCTAGAAACCTCCGCCCATAGATTTTTGCATTTCTTCTAGCGTCATTTTCTTATAACCTGCAGGAATCTTAAACAGCTCAGGGTCTTGTGCTCCTTTATCAATTGCAGTTACAGTAAGTAACATTTTCATCCCTTGTGCGGTAAGTGAATACTCTAAGGCAAAACCATCTAAACCTTCCATAGCCTTGCTGGCTTGTGTTGTAGCATTTATTTCGATTTCATTAGTATAGTACACTTCCATGTTACCATTATCCGTTTTGATTATGGCTTTTTTGCAGGTGTATCCTAATATATCTTTTGTACCATCCTCTTTTTGAATGTCAAATTTTATATCTCCATCTTTTTCTGCCCCAGCACTCAAATCAGTTTCAGTAGCAGTTTTTTGCCCCATGATGTTCATTAAACTGGTAGTAATGTTTTTTTCAATATCAGTTATGGTGATATTATTCGCCATACCACCTTTCATTTCTACTCTAGAGAATTGTTTGTTAAAGCACAATTCCATTTTGTTTGGGAACATGCCCGCCATAGCTTGTGCTTCTTCTGGCAATTCAGGAAAACTTAAGTCATAAGTAACCTTACCTTCTTTGATTTTCTTTTGTGCAACTGCTTGTTGAGTAGAACCAAAAAATATTGCCGCTCCTAATAATGCTAATGCTATCTTTTTCATTTATAGATATTTACCAAGTTAATTTTACTTTATTTAAAAATGCTGCAATTCCTTTTTTGCAGTCTTCCGTTTCTCTTGCTTTTGCGTTAGTTTCGGCTGCCAGCTCGAATGCATCTTTGTAAGAGAGGGGAGCAATATCGGCAATTAATTTTTTTGTCAAAGCTAAAGAGGCGGCAGATGTTTGTAAACAAAGCTTTTCTGCAAAAGCGTTTACAGCAATTTCTATTTCATTCTTAGAAACTACCTTGTAAATCAAACTCATTTGCTCAGCTTCTAGGGCATCAATCAATCTACCAGTAAGTAGAAGATCTTTGGCCTTGGCTTCTCCAATTTTACGTACTAAGAATACACTTACAATAGCTGGAACGAAACCAATCTTTACTTCTGTATACCCGAATTTTGCTTCTGGTACAGAAAAGGTGAAGTCACAAACTGTTGCCAGGCCACAACCACCCGCAATAGCATGGCCTTCTACTTGGGCAATTACAACTTTGTTTAAGTATTGTATTTGCTCGAATAGGTCTTTTAGATTTCTAGAATCTTCCAGGTTTTCTTCGAAGCTGTTTTTTTGTAATTGTTGTAAATAGCCTAAGTCAGCACCAGCACAAAAAGCATCGCCATTTGCTTTTAATACAATAACCTTACAACTGTCATCAGATGCAGCTTCGTTAAAAGCTGCTTTTAATTCAATAACAACCTGTTCGTTTAATGCATTTCTTTTTTCAGGACGATTTAGTGTTATAATTCCGATCCTGTTATCGCAGGAATAATTGACAAGTTTGCTCATATATTTAATAGCCTAAAATAGTCAGCATGCTTTCTGCTGTTTGTTCTTTATTGAAAACTCGGGAAGAAATTTTTCCTTCGGGGTTTTTATCTATTATAACATGCTGAGGTGCTGGAATTAAACAGTGTTGCAAACCACCATAACCTCCAACAGACTCTTGGTAAGCTCCAGTATGAAAGAAGCCAATAATTTGATCTCCTGGACTTTTGTATTTAGGCAAGAAAATCTGGTTTACATGTATATCTTCATTATAGTAGTCCATACTGTCGCAAGTTAAGCCACCTAAATTAACTCGCTCGTATTCTTTGTTCCAATTGTTAATGGGTAACATAATAAAACGAGTACTTATTCCCCAAGTATCAGGTAAGGTGGTAATAAATGAACTGTCTATTAAGTTCCAGTACTCCCTATCGTTTTGCATTTTCTGATCTATAATAGAATAGAAGGTAGCACCACTTTCTCCCACTGTAAAACTTCCAAACTCGGTAAAGATATTCGGTTCTTCAACGCCTCTTTCGTTACACTGAGTTTTTATTTGAATCATAATTTCATCAATCATGTATTGGTAGTCGTATTCAAAAGCCAAGGAGTTGGGGATAGGTAAGCCACCACCTATGTTCAAAGAATCTAAATGTGGAGCATAGACTTTTAAATCGCAATAAGTGTTTACGCACTTGCGCAACTCGTTCCAGTAATATTGCGAATCTTTAATACCCGTATTAATAAAGAAATGCAGCATTTTTAGTTCAAATCTTTCGTCTGTTTGAATTTGCTCCCTATAAAAGTCAATAATAGCATTGTATCTAATACCCAAACGCGAGGTATAAAAATCGAAGGTAGGTTCTTCTTCGGCAGCTATTCGAATACCCAATTTACATTTGCCATTTACCAAACGTTTGTAAGTGTTTAGCTCCATCATATTATCTAAAATAGGAATGGTATTGCTAAATCCTTGGTTTATTAGATTGGAAATTTGTTCTGTATATTGAGGGCGTTTATAGCCATTGGCGATGATATATTTTGTTTTATCAATAGCACCTTTTTCTTCTAGTTTTTTGACAATGTTAATGTCATAAGCCGATGAAGTTTCAAGGTGAATTTCATGCTTTAAAGCTTCCTCAACCACGAAAGAAAAATGGGAACTTTTTGTACAATAACAGTAAGTATAGCTACCTTTGTATCCGCATTTTTGACGTGCATTTTCAAACCAAGCTTTAGCTTTGTTTATCTGCTCGCCAATTTTAGGTAAGTAAGTGATTTTTAGTGGAGTACCATGTTTTTTTATCAAGTCCATAACACGGATTTGATGGTAGTAAAGTTCTCCTTTTTTAACCTCAAAATGTTTTTGAGGAAAATCAAACGTCTGATTAATCAGATCTAAGTAACGGTTTTTCATCTGCCTAAGGGAAATAAAGGGCTCGTAGCCAAAACAAAAATAGGATAAAAGTTTATGCGAAATCTAAAATTTATAAGCATCATGTCTGAACTTGGTGCAGGTACAAGAGGAGCTTCTTTAGGCCTTCAAGCATTGCAAGTTGCAGCTTTAAACGC
>JBLHRE010000112.1:0-6088 GCA_047625765.1 Flavobacteriales bacterium | reverse complement strand
GTCAAGCCTGGAACTCGTTGAGTAAGGTAATTCGATATTGTTATCATTTTCTTGCCATTCATCTTCCAAGTACCATTTGCCATCTTCTGTCCCATTTTTACCATCACCAAAAAACCCGGAAGCCTCTCTTGCAATGCTAATACTAGGGCCAAATCCAAATTCCCAGCCTTGTTTACCGAATCGAAATCCATTAATAAGACTGACAGAAGGCACGATTCTTCCAGATTCTAATCCTCCAATTAGAAAGATTCCTTCTATCAATGCTTGAAAATTTCCAGAACTTAAATATTGCTTTTCTTGTTGCCATCCAAACTGAAACATAGCAGGATACATATCAAAACCACCATTACTATTGTCGTCCATTAATATTTGTTTGGTGTCTCCAAAGGGAAGAGATAAGCCCATTCTTGGCCCATTTAATACGAGTTTGGTTTGAGGGTTTTGTATAGGAACATCGTAATTTATCAATAGACTTACCACATTTGGATCGGGTTCTATACCTATCAATTTTTTTACAGAAACGCGAATCATTCTCTGTACTTCCGTTTGAAGATTCAAGTATTCGGTGGCATTTTGTTTTTCTACGGTGCCACTTTTCACGTCATAGAGTTTTATAGAAATGATGATTTTCTCTCCAAAGCGTTCGACACTTCCCGCGATTACTTTGTCAACACCAAGAACCTTTCCTGTTGCCGTAACACAGTTTTTTCCAAAGCAGTTTTTAATGTCCAAATTATTGCTCGCAGCTATTTCGGCAACATCGTATTTGTCCATAACAAAAAACGCATTTAGCTTTTCTATTTCTAAGCGTAACATGTAAGAGATTGCATCTGCTTCATGTTCTATTCCATTACTCTCTATTCCTAATACGGCAATGGTGGGCAAGGATTGGCTTTGAGCCAAAGAGGGTTTGTGCAGTCCTACTAATGCAATTAAGAACACGGCATACGTACTTTTGGTCATGAGTTTGCTTAAAGTTTTCATCTTTTCGTTTTTAAAGGTTATGATACAATGGAGTATTAGCACATGCCATTATTTCTGATGCAATGTTAGAGAGTAAGGAGGTGTTACTAAAACGGAGGTGAACTAAAGGGATCTATTTTTTGGTATTAAATTGTAATAAGGATGGGTGCTTGGTCGAAGCCTAAGAATGTTTTTGTAGATTCTGCAATTATAATGATTGGTATTACGGAATACCGCAAAACATTTATTCCGAATACGGATAATTTGCAAAACAAATATGACCACCATAACTCAAAACACGGCACAGCTAAGATTAATGAGCCATTTGAAAGCTGCTTTACCCGATAATATTTCCCTCGTTGAAGAATTGGCGGACTTATTACAGCTAAGTAACGATAGTGCTTACCGAAGAATTCGAGGAGAAACAACTGTAAGCATAGACGAATTGGCAGTTATATGTAAGTATTTTAAATTGTCGTTTGACACGTTTATTGGGAATAACGATACTGGTAAAGTGACCTTTTCTTACCACAGACTAAATAGTGGTGAAGTATCTTACAAAGATTATTTGTTGAATGTTCTTAAGGACTTACAGACAATGTTATCTTTTGATGAAAAGAAGATGATTTATGCTGCTGAGGACATTCCAGTTTTTTACCAATTTCATCATCCAGAGCTAGCCGCTTTTAAAATGTTTTATTGGCAAAAGTCGATCATGGGCTTGCCTGAGTTCGAGAATAAGCAATTTGACTTGGAAAGTATTGATCCTGAAATCATAAAAATCAGCGAACAAATTTTAGAATGTTATTTGCAAATTCCATCAGTCGAAATTTGGAACGATGAAACAGTAAATAGCACTTTGATGCAAATAGAGTTTTATTGGGATGCGGGAATTCTAAAGTCCAAAGAAGATGCACTAGCAATTTGTGATCATGTAGGAACGATGTTCGAGAATATTGTCAAGCAAGCCGAGACCAGTAAAAAGGGATTGGGAATGGACGATAACTATGCCTTATATCAAAGCGATGTTATGATTGGAACCAATTGCATCATTGTCGAGACGAATGGGATTAAATCTAGCTACTTATCTTTTCACACATTTAATACCATGTCTACTAGCAATGCCCATTTTTGTGATGAAACGGATATTTGGTTGAACAACCTTTTGAAAAAATCAAACTTGATTAGTGGAGTGGCAGAAAAACAGCGCTACAAGTTTTTTAAGCGTATTAATAATAGTCTTCAAAAATTAAGAGATAAAATTCTTGAGGATTAGGCTAAAGAATTTTTACCACCTTTAGATTTTAGAATCAGTAAAAACCCCATTTCTGTACTTCCAAGATGGGCGGTTTATCATTTTAGTCTCTAATAAAAGTTATTACAATCCAAAGGCATAATACGAGAGAGATCCATTAGGCGATACTCCTTTTATATACATTCCACCCGTTTTATCATCTAAAGCAGCAAGAATATCATCTATATTTTAACAGCTGTTTTATCAATCATTGGTGATAATGACCCCTTTTCGGATTCCTGCACGCAAAAGTTTTCCATTACTTAGTTCTGACATTTGAACTCTTTTATTGATTCTCAATCATTTTAATTCATCAGCCTTTACATTGCTAAACGAAGCACCTAAAAGTATAATAATAGATTCCTAAGCGGGTTTAACTATTGCCGTAGTGTTGTTTGCATTTTTAAGTGTTAGAAGGAAATCCTTTTCCTTGCCATCGCGCACTACTGTTACAGCAACTTTATCGCCAGGTCTTTTACGTCCAATCATTTCTTGCAATTCAGATGCCTTGGTAACTTTATTACCATCAATGGCAATTACAATATCTTTTCGCTCAATTCCGCCTGTAGCGGCAGCACCATCGGGGCTCACGGCAGCAATGTAAACACCTTCCGAAATATCTAAATCTTCTGCAGCAATCAATTTAGCATTTAGATTGGAAATGCTTACGCCAATAAAAGCACGTTGTGCCACACCAAATTCCATTAAATCGTCTACCACTTTTTTTACCATATTCGATGGTACGGCAAAACTGTAACCTTCAAAAGAACCGGTATGTGTAGAAATGGCAGTATTAATACCAACCAAAGCACCAGCGGTATTTACCAAAGCACCACCACTATTTCCCGGGTTTACTACAGCATCGGTTTGTATAAACGATTCTATGGCCGAGCGTTTGTTGATGATGTTGATGCTTCTACCTTTTGCGCTTACAATACCAGCTGTAACTGTTGAGGTTAAATTAAAGGGATTTCCTACAGCCAATACCCATTGGCCAATTTTGGCATTATCAGAATTGCTAAACTTTATAAAAGGTAGGTTCTCAATATCTATTTTTAATAGGGCGATATCTGTAGTGGGATCCGTTCCAATAAGAGCAGCTTTATAACGTCTATTGTCGTTCAAGGTAATATGTACTTCATTTGCAGCATCAATAACATGGTTGTTGGTTACAATGTATCCATCGGTGCTAATAATAACTCCCGAACCTGCCGAACTTCCTCCTTGGCTTTTAGGATTTTCACCCTCTTGTAATCCCCAAAATAAATCGTGCCAGGCATTCCCTGGTCTTTGGGATTTATAATCGGAGCGGACATGTACTACCGCATCAACTGTCATTTCTGCTGCTGCAGTTAAATTTGGAAGGTTACTAATTGCCGAATTGCCAACTGTTTGTCCATCATAATTTGGTTGTTCTATAAAAACAGTTTCAGTTTTTGGCTCCAAGCAAAAATGTTGAATACCCACAGAAATTAAGCCTCCTAAAAAGGCTATCGCTAAAATGCTTAAGGTTTTTTTCATTTTTGTTTAAATTTAAAACTGGTTCAATGCGCTTTAATATTCTAATTTTGTTCCATTAGAGGAATAAACGCAAGATTATTGGCTGCTATTGCTGGAAAAGCTGTTAACTCCTGTTAAATTTTGATATTTTTGTGAGGTTTTAGGATTGTACCCTTTCTCCAATTTTAATTATGACAGCATTTTATAAATATCAAGGTACCGGAAATGACTTTGTGATTGTTGACAATCGCGGCTTACATTTCCCAGATTCCAACACTGATTATGTACGCAGTATTTGCGATAGAAGATTTGGCGTTGGTGCTGATGGTTTGATGTTGTTGGAAGATTCTAAAGACTATGATTTTGTAATGCGTTATTACAATGCAGATGGAAAAGAAGGAAGTATGTGTGGCAATGGAGGTAGATGCATAGTAGCTTTTGCCAACATGCTGGGAATCATAGAAAAAGAGACTCGTTTTTTTGCAGTTGATGGTGTACATCAAGCAAAAATTTCTGGAGGTATTGTTGCATTAGAAATGCAAAATCTATCTGAAATAGAAGATTTAGGTACAGCCTTACTTATGGATACAGGTTCGCCACATTATGTGCAAAAAGTGGCAGATGTAGCAACTTTAGAATTGATTCCTTTAGCGCACGCCATTCGATATAGCAGTAGATTTGAGGAAGAAGGAACTAATGTTAATTTTGTAAGTTATTTTGAATCTAATTTCAAGATGAGGACTTACGAGCGTGGAGTGGAGAATGAGACATTGGCCTGTGGAACAGGAGCTACTGCTGTCGCTTTGGCTTTGAATTATTGGGATGCGGTTGATTCGCCAATAAAATTGATAGTAGAAGGCGGTGTATTGGAGGTTTCTTTCGATAAGAAGGAACACGGATACGAGAATATCTGGTTAACAGGGCCAGCTGAAATGGTTTTTAAAGGAGAGCTAAAATGCTAACAGGCAAAAAAATAAAATTACGAGCTCTAGAGCCAACAGACCTAAGCCTTTTGTACGATTGGGAAAACCGCACAGAGTTTTGGGATGTAAGTCAAACTACGCAGGCATTTTCTAAACATATGTTAGAGCAATACTTATCTAATCAGCATGTAGATGTTTTACAGTCGGGACAGTTGCGAATGATGATTGAAGAAGATGGAAGGCCTGTAGGAACGGTAGAACTGTTTGACGTTGATGCTTACCATCAAAGGGCAGGAGTAGGAGTGATGATTGCCGACTTAGAAGACCGGAATAAAGGTTTTGCGTTAGAAGCCTTAGAGATTATGGCGCGTTATAGTTTTCATTATTTGCATTTACATCAATTGTATTGCAATATTGCATCAGACAATTTAGCAAGCATACAGTTATTTACTAAGGCGGGTTATGACTTAATTGGCGTTAAAAAAGAATGGGTTAGAGGTAATAAGTCTTTTATGGATTTGCATTTATTTCAATTAATTTCTGAATGATAAAATCCACTTCATATTTGTTTTCTTTTGTAGTGCTAAGCCTCTTAGTGGTCTTAGGTTCTTACTGCACCACAGAAACAACAAACAGGTCTGAAAAGCCTGCTTTTAGGAATCTTTCTGATTCTGCCAAATATGTGGGAATAAATACTTGCAAGCAATGCCATGTTGGTGTACACGAAACCTTTCAACATACAGGAATGGGGCAATCCTTCGATTTGGCAAGCCACTCGAAAAGTGCTGCGCATTTAGATGCTTCATCTGTGATTTACGATAGTATTTCAAATTTCAATTACCATCCATATTGGAAGAACGACAGCCTTTATGTTTTAGAATTTAGAATGGAAGGTAAAGACACCGTTTACAAACGTTTAGAGAAAGTAGATTATATTATTGGATCGGGTCAACATACCAATTCGCATATCATTGATGTAAATGGATATTTGCATCAAATGCCCTTTACCTATTACACCCAAGACGGTCGTTTGGATTTACCTCCTGGATTTGAAGATGGGCAAAATACCCGCTTCTCTCGAAAAATCGGTTTGGAATGCATGAGCTGCCACAATGCTTATCCAGAATTTGTATTGGGTTCTCAGAATAAATTTAAAAAAGTGCCTTTAGGGATTGATTGCGAGCGTTGTCATGGGCCAGGTAGTTTGCACGTGCAAGATAAATTGGCAGGCAAGCTAGTAGATACTTCTCGCTTTGTAGATAGAAGTATTGTCAATCCTGCAAATCTGTCTTTAGAATTGCAATTTGAAGTCTGCCAAAGGTGTCACTTACAAGGTAATGCTGTTTTGCAAGAAGGTAAATCGTTTTTCGATTTTAAACCGGGCATGCACCTAAAAGAAGTGATGGAT
>JBLHRE010000111.1:0-6096 GCA_047625765.1 Flavobacteriales bacterium | reverse complement strand
TCGTCAACTCCTTTAAATAAAGAGTCACGTATTCCAAAATATCCTAAAACTCTAATAAGTGTAGAATCTTTTAAAAGGTTTGTTCTATACGTTTTGTCATAAGCCAAAAACGATGTGTCCTTTCTTTCAATAATTTCAAATCTACCGGTATCGGTAAAGTTGATTAATTGATCGAAATTGGAAGAGTAGTTTCCATTCACCGATTTGTATGCCAATTGAGCACTACGAATATCTTCTAAATTAGAAATAACAGCAGCGTAGCGTTTGTCTTTCTCCTTGTTAAATCTGATTGGACCCATAACTGATTGTACCAAGAAGTATCCCAATACAAAAATGACAAGCCAAAGTGCAATTTTGATGTAACCTGTTTTCATTTTTTCGTTTTATCAATTTTCAATGAAGTGTCGCAAATCTACAATTTTTTTTTAATCAGATTCCCCCAATTCCATGCTCTATTGGGCTATCTTTGAGCGCTTATGAAACAAGTAGAATTACTCAAAAAATTAGTCCAAAATTTCCCGTTCCAACCCAGTAAAGATCAGAAAGCTGCATTGCATGGTTTATCGGAATTTGTTTTGGATTTAGAGCCTAGAACAGCCTTTGTGTTAAAGGGTTATGCAGGAACTGGTAAAACTACTTTAATGCAATCGTTGGTTAAATCTTTGCCAGAATTTAACCGAAAAGTGGTTTTGTTAGCACCAACTGGTCGTGCGGCAAAAGTCATTTCTGCTTACACAGGCAAGCAAGCATTTACAGTTCACAAGAAAATATACACCCCAAAAAATCAAAAGGGGCAGGTTCAATTTGTCTTAGAAGAGAACAAGGCATCCAACACTATTTTTATTGTCGATGAGGCTTCTATGATAGGAGATGGTAACTCAGATTCTAAATTATTTCAAGGAGGATCTTTGTTAGATGATTTGGTGCAATACGTTTATAGTGGTCTTAATTGTAAGTTGATGTTGGTGGGCGATATTGCTCAGTTGCCACCAGTTGGATTGCAAATGAGTCCCGCCATGGAGCCCTTTTTACTGGAAGGTCGTTTTCGCTTAAGTTTAAGGGAGTATGAATTAAGAGAAGTACAAAGGCAAGCAAAAAACTCTGGGATACTGTTTAATGCCAATCAGCTTCGTTTTTTGCAAGACGATGTTCCATATAAAATCCCAAAGTTTAATTTGAATTTACCAGATGTGGTAAGAATTAGCGAAAGCTATGAATTGGAAGAGGCATTGAATGAAGCCTATAAAGGTAAAGGAGTAGAGGGAGCAGTGGTAATTTGTAGATCGAACAAAAGAGCCAATACGTATAACCAAGAAATTAGATCGAGGATTAGATGGTACGATAGCGAACTTTCTGTTGGCGACCATTTAATGGTCGTAAAGAATAATTATTTCTGGTTACCAAAATCATCAAAGGCAGGATTTATTGCCAATGGCGATGTTGTGGAGATTACCTATATCAGAGATATAAAAGATATGTATGGCTTCCGTTTTGCAAGAATAAGTGCGAAATTAATTGATTACCCAGAAGAACCAGAACTGGAAACAGTGATATTATTAGATACTTTGACGGCAGATGGTCCTGCTTTGGCTTATGAAGATAGCAATAAACTGTACCAAGAAGTAAATAAGCATTACATGACCGAGAAGCATTCGTACCGAAGGTTTATGAAGGTGAAATCTGACCCTTATTTTAATGCCTTACAGGTGAAATTCGCTTATGCAGTGACTTGCCATAAGGCGCAGGGTGGGCAATGGGACACCGTCTTTTTAGAACAAGCCTGGTTGCCAGATGGCGAAATTAATTCGGATTATTTGCGCTGGCTGTACACCGCTTTTACCAGAGCTGTTTCAAAAATTTATTTGATAGGATTTGGTAAAGAATATTTCGAGAGCGAAGACTAATTTCTTAATTCGCTAAACCAATTGATTAAAGAGCTTCTTTGCGTTTCGCTTAATCTAGCCTCAGAATGCGTCCAAGTGTAAGAATTTAAGGGCATGTTTTCTTTTTCCAATTCTTCAAAACATTCTTCTAATTTGTGATTGGCCTTTTCGTTGGAATAAGTTCCCCAGGCAGAAAAGTTTAAATGCTTTTTACCATGGTTGATGTGGTCTGCCAACCACCATTGTGCAGGCGAAATAGTGTTATACCAAGGAAATTGGGTGTTGTTTGAGTGACAATCGTAACAAGCAGTTTTTAAAATAGAAGTAATTTTTGCATTAGGTTGATACATCGCAATCAAATCCTCTGAAGGCAGATTGTTGGTAAGCTTAAGGTCTACCTTGTAGCATTGAATGCCAATAAACACAATTGCCAAGGCTAATAGGATTTTCTTTTTCCAGGATAGGTTTTTCAAGATGTATTTCTTTTTAATGCCCTAAATCCAAATTCAATTCAGCTCTTAATTTTCTAAGGCTTTCATTTTTTTCTGCCATATGGCTGAATTTTTCTTCGGCCGTATAGGGTGTTAGGTTTTTGCTTGCAATGTTTACGGTAATGGTAATTCCAATATGGAAATTGTTCAAGCTTTTTCTTAAAAAGGGGATAAGGGTGGATTTTATTTTATCGAATTCTGATTCTTGGGTTTTAGAATGCAATTCTAAATGCAGTTGGGTATCTCCTTCTAAAGTTGGCTTAATACTGTTTAAGATACTTGCAACAGGTATTTCGCTTGGTTGTGTAAGCTTGCTAGCAAATGTCTTCCAAAGTGTAATAAGTTGGTCCAGGGTAAAGACATCTCTAGCTGCTGTTTGGTCAATTTTATCAGCAACTTGTTCTGTGTTTTTTTTAGGCGAAGCTTTGCCAAGGTTTCCGGGTTTAGAAATCGAAAACCCGAAATCGGAAACGACACCTGGAGCGGTCTTTTTAGTTACAGTTGGCTTAGGTGTTTCTTTTTTTTGAGGGTAATCTGCTTTGGGTTCCGCAACCATTGCTGGTTTGGGAGTCTTAGCGTTGGTAGTATGAGGTTTTGCGATAGGCTGAGCTAATGGCTCTCCCTTAATTTTAGGGGCAGGAATTATCCTTGCGCTACTTTTTTTTTTACCCCTAAGTTGGAGTTGATAGAAGCCAATTGCATTAAAGCAATCTCGGTATGTAACCTTTGGTTTTTACTGCTCTTATATTGTATGTCGCAAGTCTGAGCTATTTCTAGGGCTTGGATAAGTAGTGCCGTATCGGCAGCTTTAGACTGCTCCAAATATTTAGCCTTGATGTTTTGTCCAACTTCCAACAACTTTAGAGTAACTTCATCTTTACAAACCAATAAGTTTCTAAAGTGTTCCGCTAATCCTACTATAAAGTTATGTCCATCAAATCCTTTTTCAAGCACCTCGTTAAATACCATCAATAATTGATGGATATTACTTTCTAGCATCAAATCAACTACTCTAAAATAGTAGTCGTAATCCAAGATGTTAAGATTATCTATGGTGTCTTGATACGTGATTTTATGGTTCGAGAAACTTACAATTCTATCGAACATAGAAAGCGAATCTCTTAAAGCTCCATCGGCTTTTTGACCAATAATATGCAATGCATCAGGTTCGGCTTCTATGCCTTCTTCTTTTGCGATTTTAGCGAGATGCTGTGCAATATCTTCAACCTGAATTCTTTTGAAATCGAAAATCTGACAACGAGAAAGAATGGTAGGTATGATCTTATGTTTTTCTGTGGTAGCAAGAATAAAGGTAGCATGAGCTGGCGGCTCTTCCAATGTTTTTAAAAAGGCATTAAATGCACTTTGCGATAACATGTGTACCTCATCAATAATATAAACACTTTTCTTGCCCACTTGCGGAGCGTAACGTACTTGCTCTACAAGATTTCTAATATCTTCTACAGAGTTGTTAGAAGCGGCATCGAGTTCGTGAATGTTAAAGGAATGATTTTCGTCAAAACTTTTACACGATTCGCATTTACCACAGGATTCGGTGTTTTCTGTAGGGGCAAAACAGTTGATTGTTTTGGCAAGAATTCTAGCACAAGTGGTTTTACCAACACCCCTTGGTCCACAAAATAAAAATGCTTGCGCAAGGTGGTTCTGTTTGAAAGCGTTTTTTAGGGTAGTAGTAATATGCGACTGTCCAACCACAGAATCAAAGATCTGAGGTCTATACTTACGTGCCGATACTACAAAGTTTTCCATGAATAGGTTATGCGCTTCTAAGCCACAAATATATTATTATCGCTGGAAGTGAAAAGGAATTTTATCGGGAAGAAATTCACGGTTTGTTAACAATTTGAAATCTCTTTGGGCTGTTGGATAGTGCCTGTTGTGTATCAAGTATTTAGCCAATTTAACAAGGGCGAAAATTCCGAATACAATCAATTAATAATATCGTTTGTTGACGTACAGATTTTTTGTACTTTTGCCGTCCGCTTTTTGGCGGGTTTAAACAATTTATTCATCAAACATTTACAGAATGTTAAGAAATTACGAGACCGTTTTCATTATGAATCCCGTCTTATCTGATGATCAGGTAAGGGAAACGGTAAGCAAATTCGAAACACTTCTTAAGGACAACGGTGCTGAGATCGTTTCTAGCGAAAGCTGGGGATTGAAAAAAATGGCATACGCAATCCAAAAGAAGAAGAGTGGTTTTTATCACTTAACCGAATTTAAAGCTTCAGGAGAAGTTATTGCGAAACTAGAAACTGAGTTCCGCAGAGACGAGCGTGTTATGCGCTTCTTGACTATGCATTTAGACAAACACGCTGCTGCATGGGCTGAGAAGAGAAGATCAAGAGTATCTAACAAGAAAACTGCATAATCATGAGCGAGTTAGAAAACAAAGGAGCCAACCAGTCAGAGATTCGTTATCTGACGCCTCCAACAATCGAGATCAACAATAAAAAGAAATACTGTCGTTTTAAGAAAAACGGTATCAAGTATATCGATTATAAAGACGCAGATTATTTATTGCGTTTTGTTAACGAACAAGGTAAAATTTTGCCTCGTAGATTAACAGGTACTTCATTAAAATACCAACGTAAAGTAGCGCAGGCTATCAAACGTTCACGTCACGTGGCATTGATGCCATATGTAGCAGATTTATTAAAATAAGGAACGTACTGTCATGGATATTATCTTGAAAAGAGACGTTGAGAATCTAGGATTCAAAGACGATTTAGTTACAGTTAAGCCTGGTTTCGCAAGAAACTTCCTTATTCCTGCTGGATCAGCTGAAATTGCTACTCCATCTGCACGTAAGGTGTTGGCTGAGAACTTAAAGCAAAGAGCTAGAAAAGAAGAGTCTGAAGTAAAAGCTGCAAACACTGCTGCCGAAGCTTTAAGAACTGCTGAGGTTAAGATTACTGCTAAAGTTGGTGGTGGAAACAAATTATTTGGTTCTATCAACAATGCTGACATTGCTGCAGCTATCGCTAAAGTAGGTCATACAGTAGACAGAAAGTTTATCAAAATCCAAGGGAATACGATCAAAGCTTTGGGTAAATATGATATTGCTGTTCGTTTACACCGTACGGTTGTTATAAACTTACCAGTTGAAATCGTTGCTGACAAAGCATAAGCGATTATCATCACCTATAAAAAGAGCTCTGAGAAATCAGGGCTCTTTTTTTTGTGCTTGGTTTTTTTTGGATTGGGGGAGCAATGTCTTTTTCAAATCTCCTCTGAGTGACATTAACCGGTGAATTTATAACGCTCTAGTGACGCAATGCATTGCGTCACTAACTCAGGAGCTAAATGTGTTGTGTAACTAAAACAGGGTGGTGCTTGTCAGGCTGAGCGGAGTCGATGCCTAATTCAGCTTACCAGCAATATAACCCGTAGTCCAAGCAGCTTGGAAATTGTAACCACCAGTAATACCATCCATATCTAATACTTCGCCAGCGAAATACAGATTTGGCACCACTTTGCTTTCCATGGTTTTGTATTGGATATTTTCGATGCTCACTCCACCACAGGTTACAAACTCTTCTTTAAAGGTTGTTTTTCCTTCGACAGCGTAGATATCGTTGCACAAAGTATTGGTAAGCTTGTTCAGGGCTTTTCTGCCCAATTCGCCCCATTTCCTGTCCATCTTTATATCGCACTTGTTTAGCAAGAATTCCCAAAGGCGGTAGGGGATATTGAAT
>JBLHRE010000110.1:0-6168 GCA_047625765.1 Flavobacteriales bacterium | reverse complement strand
TTTGAAGATTCAACTTACACTCTCTTTACTTTAGATAAGACTGCATTCCATGAAGGCTACCTAAACGCTATCGTCCATAGAGACTACAATGAAGATGGTATGTTGGCGGTAAACTATTTTAGGGATAAAATTGTCATTTCTAATCCCGGAAAATTTTATGGTGGAGTTAATAGTAAAAATATAAGTTACCACGAACCAAGGCACAGAAATAAAACACTAGCTAAAATACTTATGGAGTATCAATTGGTAGATAGGGCCGGAATGGGAATTACAAGAATGAGTGTCAATTCACTTAAGTTTGGGAGGAAAATGCCTGAATTCATTGAGAAACCTGAAGGTATTGAAGTTACAATGCAATCAGAATTCTTCCGAGCAGGAATTTTTCTTATTACACAAAAGTATGTTCCTAATTGTGGAATTGTGGAATTGTGGAACTATTAATTATAAATAGTATTTATGAAACAGGGTATATAAACGTTTTAGACTTAGAAAACTTAATTAGCAATTTAGTTCAAAATCCATGGGAAGAAATAATTAACAGTATTGAAACTGCCCCATTTAAAGACTATATAGAATTAAAGGGGAATAATTCAGGCATTTACGTTTGTCCAAGGCGACAATATAACGGATTCTTTCTAGTGACTAAACCATTACCTTCTGGTCCTAACAGTGAAAAACATATTAAGCTTTTTAAATTTTTAAGAACCCATGGAGAGGCAAATAATGAAGTATTAATGAAACATTTAGGTTACAAATCTGCGGGAGCAACTTCTGCCCTTTTAAAGAAATCCGAATATACTGTGAACAAAGGAAAAAGTAGAAATAGTAAATGGTATTTAAAATAGCAACCTTGGCTAGCCCCTCGCTAGTGCGGATTTGCAATCCGTACGATTTAATATAGCATCCAGAGCTAGGAGTTGGAATTACTGATATAAAGACTAATTGCTATGCGGACAGATCATTGTTGAAAATTGTTGGGATATGCTGGCACGGATTGCAAATCCGCGCAAGCGATGGGTGTGAGCATAGATAACCCTAGCTGAAATTGAGAATAATCGAAATATGGAACAAACTATTTTACCAGTTGAAGCAATTCAAGAAAGAGATGTTGACTTAATTTTGTTAGAAGAATTATCAACTGACAATACATTTTGTGACTGGTTTATTCGAGAGTTAGACCTCCCCAAATTAACTTCAGTAAATGGAGCCTGGAGAAGTCTCTCCGCATTTGGACTTGGAGAAACAGATATCCTATTTTCATATAATTCTAACGAGAAAAAAATATTTGTTCTTATCGAGAATAAACTGGACGCATCATTTCAAAATGAACAATTCAATCGTTATGTGAAACGTGCTGAGGAATATGTAACAACCAAAGAATGTGACCTTGCATTTGCTATTTTAATTGCTCCTACGCTGTATTGCGAAAACCAAAGTGATTTTGAAAATTACCTGACCTACGAAACAATTTCAGAAAGGCTTGAGTTTGTTGGTTCGAAAAGAAACCTATTCAAAAGTGAATTATTGAAAATCGCTTCTGAAAAACTAAGACGCGGTTATCAACCTATAAATTCCCTTCCAGTCCAAAATTTCTGGCATTCGTATTGGAAGTTTAAAGTAGATAAATTTCCTAGTCTTATTATGAAAAAACCGGACATTGTTCCTCACAATAGTGATTGGCCTATGCTTTTTGACGACAGATTAAAAGACATTGTCTTTTATCATAAACTAGGACAAGGCAATACGGATGCAACTTTTAAAGGTTTTCCGGTAGAAGTTGAGTTTAAAATAAAGGAACAACTTCCGGAATGGGCTAAATTTGAAAAACACAATAAGAGTTTTTCTATTCGAGTTTTTTCTGGGAAAATTGACCGCACCAAAGATTTTCAGGAACAGATTCACACTATTGAAAATGGATTGGGAAATCTTGAAAGGATTAGAGATTGGATATTAGAGAACAAAAATTGGCTTTATAATTAGCCTCCTCTTTCGCTAGTGCGGATTTGCAATCCCTACGATTTGATAATTGCTGATATGCACCCATTTTTAGTTCGATTGAATGATCTGAAAACCACTATTTAGGAATACGCTAAAGACAACTAATTATGACAACATCCTTTACTGCCATTGATTTTGAAACTGCAAAAACCCATCACATTTGTTCAGTTGGTATTGTTACTATCGAAAATGGAGAAATCATCGATGAATACCATTCCCTCATTCAACCACCAAACAACGAATACAATTGGCATAACATTCAGGTGCATGGCATAACCGAGAAAGACACCAGCAACACGCCACGTTTCAATGAAATATACCCGGAAATAAAAAGGCGTATTGGTGGCAAAACTATTGTTGCGCACAACGAGAGTTTTGATAGAGGCGCTTTGTCAAAAACCATGAGAGATTATGCTATTGACTATTCAGATTTAAACATTGCGGAAAAATGGGAATGCACCTTGAAAATATACAAGGCAAAAGGATACCGTCCAGCAAACTTGAATGCCTGTTGTAAAATTCACGGAATTGAATTGGAACATCACCAAGCATTATCTGATGCACGTGCTTGTGCTGCACTTTTCTTGATAGCACAAAAATAAACTACCCATTCTGAGCGTAGACTGTGGCTAAACTCTCATATCTTGGGAGTCTTGGATTCCATTTTTAGGTGTTGGAATAGTCTCCTTCGACTAGTTTATCAGTCCACAGACTGACTCAGGACGACTATCACATTTTGTCACTTTGAGCGGAGTCGAAAAGCTTCCAAGACTTTAGATGCTGCACTAAATTCAGCATGACAGGCTTTGCTCCTAAGAGATTCTGTTTCTATACGGAAGGACTTTTCACTTTTACATTCATCCATTGATCATCACTCTTCGAAACAAGTCAAATTTTAGAAGGAAAGATTAAAAACTTAAAAGTAAACTCTGTTAGTTGATTCAAACTATTTCTAGATGCTGCACTAAATTCAGCATGACAGGCGGTTGGTTTTTTATTAATCACTATTCACTAATAATTAATAATTATTCTCCCCTACTCTTTTCATTTTCAAAGACTTCAAACCCTTCAAGTATTCCATGGTAATTATACCCTCCGTTTAGCTGAAAAACGTATTTTTGTCCCCTGAAAAATAATCCTATCTCATGGCTGAAAATATGGAATTAGAAAAAGTTTGTTCTCAAGTAAGACGCGACATCGTTCGCATGGTACATGCAGTAAGTTCGGGTCACCCAGGTGGTTCTCTTGGCTGTACCGAATTCTTTGTTGCTTTGTATTTCGATTTGATGAATCATGATGCGAAGCCCTTTGATATGAACGCAAAGAATCAGGATATCTTCTTCTTATCGAACGGACATATTTCTCCTGTTTTTTATAGTGTATTAGCACGTTCTGGTTATTTTGATGTTGCAGAATTGGCAACATTTAGAAAAATAAATACACGCCTACAAGGTCACCCTACTACTCACGAAGGTTTGCCCGGTATTAGAATAGCTTCTGGCTCTTTGGGTCAAGGACTTTCTGTAGCACTTGGTGCTGCCCAAGCAAAAAAATTAAACAATGACGATAGCATTGTTTACAGTTTGCATGGCGATGGTGAGTTGCAAGAAGGTCAAAATTGGGAGGCTGCATTGTATGGCAACTCTCATAAAGTAGATAACATCATTGCAACCATCGACTTTAACCGCCAACAAATAGATGGTGCTACAGAAGATGTAATGCCAATGGGAAGCATAGAAGATAAATTCAAAGCTTTTGGTTGGGATGTATTGCACATCCTTAAAGGAAACGACATTGATGCTGTAGTTGCTGGGTTAAAAGAAGCGAAGACACATACTGGAAAAGGAAAACCAGTCGTTGTTATTATGCACACCGAAATGGGTGCCAAAGTAGACTTTATGGAAGGTACCCACAAATGGCACGGAATTGCTCCAAATGACGCACAACTGGCTGACGCTTTAGGTCAGTTAGAAGAAACGATGGGCGACTATTAATATATGCCTTATAAGCAATCACATAAATCATTAAAGCTGTTAATTTTAACAGCTTTAATCGTATTGGGCGGCAACGCCTTTGCTCAGAAAGGCAAAAAAAAATATGGCACTACGCGTATTCTTTTTGTTTTTGATGGTTCACAAAGTATGTATGCCCGCTGGGAAAGCGATTCTAAAATAAACATTGCCAGGAATCTTTTGAATACCATGATCGATAGTTTGGAACAAATTCCTGTAAAAAACTTCGAACTTGCATTAAGAGTCTATGGACACCAAAGCCCTGTTCCTCCGCAAGATTGCAACGATACTCGATTGGAAGTTCCTTTTAGTCCAAACAATTACGGCCGCATTCGACATAAGTTAAAGCAAATATCTCCTAGAGGTACTACTCCTATTGCACGTTCCTTAGAGAAATCTGCGGGCGATTTTCCAAAAGACGAAAATGCCAGAAACATTATCATCCTTATTACTGATGGTGTAGAAGCCTGTGATGAAGACCCTTGTGCTGTTTCTCGAAGATTGCAAAAATCGGGTATAGTTCTCAAGCCTTTTGTAATTGGAGTTGGTGCGAATATGGATTTAGAGGACGAATTTACCTGTGTAGGAAACTATTTCGATGCCTCGGACGAAATGACTTTCAAAAAGGTACTGGGTATTGTTATTTCGCAAGCTTTAGATAACACCACTGCGCAAGTCAACCTAATTGATTCTTACCAGAATGCCTCAGAAACCAATGTAAACATGGCATTTTACAATCATGTTTCTGGAAACCATAAAGAAAACATTGTGCATACCATGAATGTTTTTGGCCTTCCAGATACCATCGATCTAGACCCTTTGGTTACCTATGATATCATAGTACACACTATTCCTCCAGTAGAAAAAAAGAACGTTACCGTTATTCCAGGAACACATAATGTAATTGGCATTAACGCTCCTCAAGGTACATTAAGGTTAAATGCACCAAGAAGATCAGAAAATTTGCAATGCATTATTCGACAAGCAGGAAAATCTCAAACGCTACATGTTCAACAATTTAATAGTGTAGAAGAGTATTTGGTGGGGAAATATGATTTAGAAATATTGACTCTTCCTAGGTACATAGAAAAAGGAGTAAGTGTAGGACAAAGCACAGAAACCAAAATCACTATCCCCCCAGCGGGCCTTGTAAACATCTATTCTCCAAGTATCGGAATTGGAAGTGTTTATTATTTTAATGACAATAAATGGATTTGGGTCTGTAATTTAGCAGCAAATAAATCACAAGAGGTTATACATTTACAACCAGGAAATTATAGAGCAGTATATCGCCCAAAGAGTTCACAATCTTATCTTTATACGGTTGATAAACAATTTACAGTGGTGCCGGGAGGTTCCGTTTTAGTTAAACTTAGCAAGTAGTATGAAAAAATTCGAAAACACAGGTAACAAGGATACACGCTCTGGATTTGGAGCTGGTTTATCAGAATTAGGAGCTAGTAACCCTAATGTAGTTGCACTTTGTGCTGATTTAACGGGATCGCTTAAAATGGACGCTTTTGCTGCAGCTCATCCAGATCGTTTTATGCAAGCAGGTATTGCAGAAGCCAACATGATAAGTGTTGCTGCTGGTTTAACCATTGGAGGTAAAATTCCTTTTACTGGAACATTTGCAAACTTTTCTACGGGTCGTGTTTACGATCAGATAAGACAATCTGTAGCCTACTCTGGCAAGAATGTAAAAATTTGTGCTTCGCATGCAGGATTAACTTTAGGCGAAGATGGTGCTACCCACCAAATACTTGAAGATATTGGATTGATGAAAATGTTGCCGCATATGACGGTAATTAATCCTTGCGATTACAATCAAACAAAAGCAGCAACCATTGCTATTGCAGAAATGGAAGGCCCTGTTTATTTGCGTTTTGGTCGTCCAAAGGTGCCAAACTTTACTTCTGCTACCGATAAGTTCGAGATTGGAAAAGCATTGCCATTAATCGATGGTACGGATGTAAGTATTTTTGCTACAGGACATTTGGTATGGGAAGCTTTGGAAGCTGCTGAGACATTGGCTGCAGAAGGTATCAATGCTGAAGTTATTAATATTCACACGATAAAACCATTGGATGCAGATGCAATCATTGCTTCGGTAAAGAAAACAGGTTGTGCGGTTACTGCCGAAGAACACCAATGCAAT
>JBLHRE010000109.1:0-6203 GCA_047625765.1 Flavobacteriales bacterium | reverse complement strand
CTTTGATGTACTGTGGTAAGTTTGCGAAAAAGGCAAAAGAAGGACTTACTGTTGGCAATTGCGTACAGTACTTAATTCTAATGTATTTCCCTTTGTTTGCAGGTGGAGGAGTGTGCTCGAAAATTGGCAACATGGTATCGTTCAATACCGAAGTTGTAATCTTAGTTGTTTTACGTTTGTAAATATCGATAGCTACTTCCAATGCTTTTAACAAACGTTGCTTTTCTGTAGCCGAAACAAACAAAATAGGAACATATACAGAAGGAGAAATCTTCTCGCGAATCATCTCCTCGTATTTTTTCATGGTATTGGTTTCCTTGTCTTCAATCAAGTCCCATTTGTTTACCAAAATAACGATACCCTTTTTGTTCTTTTCTGCCAGCGCAAAAATACTCATATCCTGAGCTTCAAATCCACGCGTAGCGTCAATCATCAACAAACAAACATCCGAGTTTTCGATAACTCTTACAGAACGCATAACAGAATAGAACTCTAAGTTTTCGTGCACCTTGGCTTTCTTTCTCAATCCAGCAGTATCTACCAAATTAAAGTTGAAACCAAAGCTCGAAAAACGTGTCATCAAGGCATCTCTAGTAGTACCAGGAATATCGGTAACAATGTTTCTATCGTTTCCGATCAAAGCATTGATAAAAGAAGATTTACCAGCATTAGGACGACCAACTACCGCCAATTTCGGCAAATCGTCTTCTTGTGGTTCCGGCTCCTCTTCGTAAGTATCACATACAGCGTCTAGCAGCTCACCTGTACCCGATCCATTGATAGAAGAAATGGTATAATACTCGCCAAGGCCTAGAGAATAAAACTCTACAGCATCGTTTACACGCATGGCATTATCCACCTTATTTATTACCAAGAAAACAGGTTTTTTGGTTTTACGCAATAACTGCGCAACCGTCTGATCTAAGTCAGTAATACCTTGCTCCACATCCACCACAAAGAAAATGGCCGAACATTCGTCCAATGCCAATTCTACTTGCTTGCGAATTTCTGATTCAAAAACATCGTCAGAACCATGGATATAACCTCCTGTATCGATGACAGAAAAGTCTTTACCATTCCAGTCAAAATTTCCATAATGACGGTCTCTTGTAACCCCACTTACAGAATCTACAATAGCCTTACGACTTTGCGTTAAACGATTGAATAGTGTGGATTTACCAACATTTGGTCTTCCAACAATTGCTACAATATTGCTCATAATTCTTTCTAGTTGTATCCGAAACGCTTCAATTCTCTATCATTATCTCTCCAGTTTTTCTGAACCTTTACATAGGTTTCTAAGAACACCTGTTTGCCAAAAAAGTTCTGCATGTCTTTACGTGCTTCCGTACCCACACGTTTCAACATATTTCCTTTATGGCCGATAATAATTCCTTTTTGCGATTCTCGAGCGACATATATTTCTGCTCGAATGTTGATGATAGTCTCTTCTTCTTTAAAGCTTTCAACTACCACTTCAACAGAATAAGGGATCTCTTTTTTGTAATGTATTAGGATTTTCTCACGGATAATTTCTGACACGAAAAAACGCTCAGGCTTATCTGTAATAGCATCCTTAGGGAAATAAGGAGGGCATTCTGGAAGCAAGTCCAAAATACGCTGCATTACCACATCGGTCTGAAAATTTCTTAAAGCAGAAATAGGAATTACTTCTGCATTCGGATAACGTTCGGTCCAATAGGTAACCGTATCTTCCAATTCGGCCTGTTGGGTAGTATCTACTTTGTTCACCAAAAGCAACAAAGGCATGGTTGCCCCGTGCAATTTGCGCTCAAAAGCTTCATCTTTCAATTCTTTCTCGCCAATCTCTACCATGTAAATCATTACATCGGCATCTTGGAAAGCAGATTGCACAAAACCCATCATGCTTTCTTGCATGGCATAAGCGGGCTTAATAATACCCGGTGTATCAGAAAAAACAATCTGATAATTCTCATCATTAACAATCCCCAAAATACGGTGACGTGTAGTTTGAGCCTTTGATGTGATGATTGATATACGCTCTCCTACAAGAGCATTCATCAATGTCGATTTCCCAACATTTGGGTTACCAATAATATTTACAAAACCTGATTTATGCGCTGACATTCCTCCTTAAAATTATTTTGCAAAGGTACAAATATCCATGGGCTAACAATCTTTAACGTCAAGGGCTTACAGAGTCAGTGTCAAATTAGTATTTTTGTGACACTTATTACTGATTATGGCTGCAGAAAAACAAAGAAAGTACGACATCGCTTATTTAAAGATGGCACACGAATGGTCGCAACTATCCTACTGTAACCGGAGGCAGGTAGGCTGTTTGATTGTTAAAGATAGGATGATTATTTCTGATGGATACAACGGAACACCAAGTGGTTTTGAGAATGTTTGCGAAACCGAAGAAGGAGATACTAAGTGGTATGTTTTGCACGCAGAGGCAAATGCAATCTTAAAAGTTGCCAAATCTACCCACAGTTGCGATGGTGCAACGCTATATATTACCATGTCTCCTTGCAAAGAATGTAGTAAATTAATTCACCAGGCAGGAATCAAAAGGGTCGTCTACATCGATGGATATAAAGATGACTCTGGTTTGCAATTTTTAGCAAAAGCAGAAGTTGAGATAATACAAATAGAAAGAAACGAATTAGATGCAAAATAAAACCGCCTTAAGACCAATTTTTGTAGCCATTATTTTAGCCATAGGTGTGCTTATAGGTGTAATTATTGGACAAAGAAATGGCAGCATTCAATTTTTACCAACAGCATCGAATAGTGTTTCTAAAGTTGATGAAATCCTGAGTCAAATTCAACTCGATTATATCGAGGAGGTTAACACAGATAGTCTTTTGGATATTGCGCTTGGAGATATTTTAAAATCTCTGGATCCACACTCATCTTATATCCCTGCTAAGAATTACGATAAGGTTGCCGAAAATATAGAAGGAAGTTTTGACGGAATTGGAGTTCAATTTTCGATTCAAGAAGATACTATTATTGTAGAAAGCCCAATTATTGGTGGCCCATCTGAAGCACTAGGAATTAAAGCTGGCGATAGAATTATTACTGTTGATGGAGAGTTGGTTGCCGGTGTTGGCTTTACCAATACTAAGGTTATAAAAAGCCTTAGAGGACCTAAAGGATCTATTGTAAAAGTGGGTATTTACCGAAAAGGAAATGCCGAATTATTGGATTTCGATATCAAACGAGACAAAATTCCTGTCTATAGCATAGAGACGAGTTATTTGCTTGAAGACGAAATAGGTTACATCAAATTAAGCCGTTTTGCATCACAATCGTACGAAGAGTTTGTAACTGCGCTTATAGAATTACAACAACAGGGGGCCAACAAACTAGTGTTCGACCTTAGAGGGAACCCTGGTGGATTGTTACACATTTGTGGCGCAATTGCAGACGAATTATTACCTGGAGGTAAATTGATTGTTTATACCAAAGGTAGAACACGTAAAAGAGAGGACATCTACGCAACCCAAAACGGAAGATTTAAAACCCAAGAAATTGTTATTTTGATTGATGAAGGGTCTGCTTCCGCATCGGAAATTATTGCAGGAGCTTTGCAAGATAATGACAGAGCTAAAGTTATTGGTCGTAGATCGTTTGGTAAAGGTTTAGTACAAGAACCAAGACAAATGTCAGATGGTTCTGCCATCCATTTAACAACAGCTAGATATTATACTCCTACGGGTAGATGTATCCAGAAATCATACGAAAATGGCATAGAAGCATACCAAATGGAGCAGTACCAACGGTTCGATAAAGGTACGGTTAGAGAAAGTGACAGCAGCTTATTTGCCGACTCCTTAAGATTTGTAACTCCTGGCGGAAAGGTTGTTTATGGTGGTGGTGGAATTATGCCCGATATTTATGTCCCTGTGGATACTGCTGGTGTTAGCGATTGGTATTACCAAGTGGTTAGGAGAGGCAACCTTAGAAATTTCTGTTTCGAATATGCCGACACACACAGAGAGGAGCTTTTAGCTTCTGGAGGCGCTAAAGAATTTCACAAAAAATTTAATGTGAGTGAAAGTCTATACAAGGAGTTTTATAACTCGCTTAATAATGTTACCGCCAATAAAGCACAAGAAACGCAATCCAAATATTTGATTAAAAGTCAATTGAAAGCCTTAATTGGAAGGCAAATTTTTGGCAACGAAGCGATGTACAGAGAGTTCAATAGCGGTGACCCTGTAATAAAAGCGGCTCTGAAAGAGTTGAATAAATAGAATTACTTAGGGAAATCTGGATTTGATTTCACTCTATTTACTTGTTGGATATGTCCCCCAATGTGAATGACAAAAAATTGCAACATGTTACTTATACTAAACTTCCCTGTTAATGGATGGCGGTATAAGTTGTTCGTTGCATATACTTCTGGAATCGTTTCTAAAAGCGCTTTCATGGTGACGCGAGTTATTTTCCAATCTCGCATCAAATCTTCCCTAGAAACAAATTCTGGGACAGTAGCCACATGAGAAGGGGCTTTAAGGTTGAGCGGGCTCATTAAAGCCCATTTTAAGCGAATAAAATTCCACCAAGCCCCAATGCCTGCTTTTTTAGAGTCTGCAGCATAAGGGAGCTTCTTTTGCAAGTATTTAATGGAGAGTTTTTCTGAAAGCAACAAATGCGAATGCACCTGAGCTATAGACCAAGCTTTCTTGCTAGGCTTCCAATTCAATTGTGCATCACTCAATCCATCCGAAGCCTTTAAAAGGTCAGCCAGCGCAGCGTCATAGTTGCTAATATATTTCTCGAAGCCCTTATACATTAGTACTTATTCATGTATTTTTAAATGCATTTTTCTTCCCAACCTTTACCGTAAACTCCTCCAAACACCACTAAACCATGGAAAATTAATCCAACTCCTCAACTTAACATTGGCCATTACGGCCAAAAGATGTAATGAAATTTAGCACAGCCAAAGCGCTAATAATAACAAAACAAGTTAATGTAAAAGCCTTTTTCCTCTTTGGCTTGCTTTTCTGTATTTTTCTTCTGGCGATAATTCGATGCCAATCTATTTTATGATGATGGAAAGATAAACAAATCTAGAAAGAAGGATTCCAAAAGCTGTGATGATAACTATGTATTGCCCAAAACTCTCCTTTGATTTATTACCTTTGTTAATCGCAAATAATTTTTAATTATAAAATATAAGAATATGGCATTTGAATTACCCGCATTAGGATATGCAACTGACGCATTAGAGCCACATCTAGATGGGCGTACAATGGAGATTCACCATGGAAAACACCATGCTGGATATACCAACAACTTAAATGCAGCTATCGCTGGAACAGACTTAGAAGGAAAGTCTGTTGAAGAAATTTTGGCAAACATTTCTACAGCTTCTGGAGCTGTTCGTAACAATGGCGGTGGTTTCTACAATCACTCTTTGTTTTGGCAAGTAATGTCTCCAAACGGTGGAGGAAATCCAGCAGGTGCATTAGCAACTGCTATTGATGCTTCTTTTGGTTCTTTTGATGCATTTAAAGAGGCATTCGCAAAAGCTGCTGCAACACGTTTTGGTTCTGGCTGGGCTTGGTTGTGTGTAACAGCAGACGGTAAATTATGTGTTTGCTCTACAGCAAATCAAGACAATCCACTTATGGATATTGCTGAATGCCCTGGAACTCCAATTTTAGCTTTGGATGTTTGGGAGCATGCATACTACTTAAACTACCAAAACAGAAGACCTGATTACATTAGCGCATTCTGGAATGTAGTTGATTGGAGTGTTGTTGCAGACAAGTTTGCTGCTGCAAAATAAGCGCATAAAAAATCCCAAGCACAAAAACTTAGGAGCATAAAAAAAGGTCGTTTCTATTAGAGAAGCGACCTTTTTATTTGTTGTTAAAATTACTCATAGTGTGAGCCAATCCAGCAAAACCAAAACTCTGAATAGCTTGAATACTTTTTTCTAACCGTTCATTCATGTGGGTCTTATCTTCTTCGGTCCATTCGCCAAGCACATAATCTGCTTGTTGTCCTCTTCCAAAGTCATTTCCAACTCCAAATCGAAATCTAGCAAAGGCCGAGTCACCCAAAGTTGCTATAATGTCTTTTAATCCATTATGCCCCCCGTCACTGCCTTTTCCCTTTATCCTAATAGTTCCAAATTCCAAAGCAATGTCATCTGTAACCACCAATAAATTAGAAACGGGAATATTTTCTTTCTGCAA
>JBLHRE010000108.1:0-6214 GCA_047625765.1 Flavobacteriales bacterium | reverse complement strand
CCATACTCCTATTTATCTTTATACGATTGGATGCCTATAGGATGGAGATATTGAGGTAAGTAATAATCTCAATAGTTGCTATTACAAAAGAGCCCCGTTTCATTGTAAATGAAACGGGGCTCTTAATTCTAAACAGATCCAATTTACGAAGCTGATTTATCTTTCCTTTTCCTTCCACGCAACCATAATTTGTCTCCTTCTTGGGCAACATAATTTTCTGTTAAGCGAGATCGCTTTAAAATCCATTTGATCTTAATACCATACTCAGATGAGATTTCCTCTAAAGTATCACCGGCCTTTACCATATGGAAACTGGTATAGCCTCTTCTTCTTTTAGGTTGTAAAAAAACCATTTGTCCTGGAGCAATATTTTGATCTTCGGCAAGGTTGTTATACATTTTAATCTCCCAATCCCAAACATCAGTTCTAGCAGCTATAGAGGCAATATTGTCTTGTTCTCCTGCAATTAGGTAGTTGATATTATTTTTATGTTTTAATATTTCGAGCAATGCATTTGCCTTTGTGGCTTTAGGAGCAATTGGATCTAGACTAGCTACCCCAATAACACTATCTTCTTTTGCTGTTAAAACCATTTCTTCTTTCAATCCTTTTTCAGCCAATAATCGCTGATAGTTCATAGAATCATACACATCCAGATTGTAATCTTCTATCAATCGAATTAAATGCGAAGCATAGGTAGGGCTGGTAGCATAACCCGCTTTCTTCAATCCTCTTGCCCAGCCTTTGTAATTGTCTGGTTTCAACTCAAATAATGACGCATACCTATTTCTTGTTGTTAAGAACAAGGAATGATCTCGGTACGACTCATCTGAATTAGCGTATTTTCTAAAGCATTCCTGCTTTGCATCATCGTCATGTCTAATAAATGGTCCATCCCAATCAGCATGGCATTTTATACCAAAATGGTTGTTGGCCTGTACAGACAGCCTACTGTTACCGTTCCCCGACTCTAAAATACCTTGTGCCAAGGTAATACTAGCAGGTATAGCATGTGCATTCATTTCGCGCACTGCGGTCATGTAATACTTATCGATATACATTTCGCGTGTCATTTTTTGCTGGGCAAAAACACTCAACCCTATAATACCAAATAGGGCAAGTATGCTAAGCTGTTTCTTCATATGAAATTCTAATTCCTTGTTGTAATAATCGCTGATTTATCCCTTTTATTCCTTGTAAACCGCCTGTATGGACGGACAATATTTTACTCCCTTTTGCAAAATGTCCTTTTGCTATTAAATCCATAATACCAAACATCATTTTACCTGTATATATTGGATCTAAAGGTATTTTATGTGCCAAATAAAATTCATTCATAAAGGCAATCAATTCAGGTGCCACCTTTGCATATCCTCCAAAATGATAATCGGTTTCTAAACCCCAATTGGCTTTTTGTATGCCATTTAAAAAACCTTCTACATCCTGCTTTAAAAAATCGCCATTTTTCAAAGCAGGAAAACCCATTACGCGTTGCTGGTCCGATGCAGATAAAATAATACCTGCCAATGTTGCTCCTGTACCCATGGCACAACAAATATAATCGTAAGCTAAAGTTTGTTCGTGCAAAATTTCTTCACAACCTTGTACTCCAAAACTATTAGACCCACCTTCTGGTATCAGATAGAATTCTCCCAATTTTGTTTTCAAATCTGCCAGAAATGTATCGTCAGATTTATTGCGGTATGCATCTCTATCTACATAGACAAACTGCATTCCTTTTCTAGAAGCAATTTCTAAGGTAGGGTTCAATTCTTCGTGCTGTTCGCCACGGATAACACCAATAGTTTTAAAACCAAAAAGCTCTCCTGCCTCCGCAACAGCCGCAATATGATTCGAGAAAGCACCGCCAAAAGTCAAAAGGGTTCCATGCCCCTGGTTTTTAGCCGCTTGTAAATTATACTTTAGCTTTCTCCATTTGTTACCAGATATGGAAGGATGGATTTTATCCTCACGCAAAATAGCCAGCTCTACTCCATTTGCATTACAAACAGAGCAGTCTAATTTTTCTACCCAACTATTTACAGGTTCAAACATCTTGCAATTTACCATCAAAATAACTGCAAAACTGCTCCTAGGTCAGACACTTATCCATAACAAAGTGTTAATACCCGTAAAGGCATTACAGCTTCGCTAATTCTTGCACAATGCATCGAAATTAGCGACATTTGCCCTGTCTTTAATCACCCAAAATTTCACACTATGCCAGATAATATGTCAGGCTTTTCGAATAAACCTAAAATAGAACCAGACGACTATTATTTAAGTCCCGAAGGTTATCGTGTTTTTACCGAAAAATATCTTCGTAAAAGGGGATATTGCTGTGAGAATGGTTGCCGTCATTGTCCATACGGTTTTGACGCAAAAAAAGGCAGACGCAAATAATCCGAAAAAATGCAAAACATGTTATCATTTAAGGAAACAATTTTACAAGGTATTCCAAGCGAATTACCAGAATTAAAGCCTTTTGATTCCTCTATAAATCACGCACCAAAGCGTAAAGCAATATTAAATCCAGAGGAAAAAAGATTGGCCATAAAAAATGCCCTTCGTTATTTCCCAGAACGCCATCATCCTGTTTTGGCAAAAGAATTTGCCGCAGAACTGGAAACTTATGGTCGTGTTTACATGTATCGTTACCGCCCAGATTACGAAATAAAGGCTAGACACTTAAACGATTTTCCACATCAGTCTAAACAGGCTGCAGGTATTATGTTAATGCTTTCCAACAATCTGGATTATGCTGTAGCACAACATCCACACGAGTTGATTACCTACGGAGGAAATGGAGCTGTTTTTCAAAATTGGGCGCAATACTTACTTACCATGCAGTATTTGGCTACCATGAATAACGAGCAAACCATGGCAATATATTCGGGACATCCCATGGGCTTATACCCTTCGCATAAAGATGCTCCAAGAGTTGTTGTTACCAATGGCATGATGATTCCTAATTATTCTAAACCGGATGATTGGGAGAAGTTCAATGCACTTGGCGTTACCCAATATGGACAAATGACCGCTGGTTCTTTTATGTACATAGGCCCACAAGGGATCGTACATGGCACAACAATAACTTTATTAAATGCTGGTAGAAAAATTGCCCAAAATGGCGAAGACCTAGGGGGTAAACTTTTTATTACTGCTGGATTGGGCGGTATGAGTGGCGCACAACCAAAGGCAGCAAACATTGCTGGCTGTATTAGCATTACAGGAGAGGTTAACGATAAAGCCATACAAACGAGACATTCGCAAGGATGGGTAGACGAGGTTATTGGTGATTTAGAACAACTTGAGGCAAGAGTCTTAAAAGCGAAAGTTGCTAAAGAGGTGGTGTCTATTGCTTACCAAGGTAATATTGTTGAAGTATGGGAATATTTCGCAGAAAAAGGAATTAAGGTTGATTTGGGCTCTGACCAAACATCCTTACACAACCCTTGGGCTGGTGGTTACTATCCTGTAGGATTAACCTTGGAAGATTCGAACCAGATGATGGCTGAGAATCCTGAACTGTTCAAAGAGAAAGTTCAAGAATCTTTAAGAAGGCATGTTACTGCAATAAATACTTTAGTAGACCAAGGCATGTATTTCTTTGATTATGGAAATGCCTTTTTATTGGAAGCCAGTAGAGCTAAGGCTGACATTCTGAACGAAAAAGGAGATTTCAAATATGCTTCTTACGTACAGGACATTATGGGGCCTATGTGCTTTGATTATGGTTTTGGACCTTTCCGTTGGGTTTGTGCATCTAACGACCCAAAAGATTTAGCAATTACCGATAATATTGCCACTAAAGTATTAGAGAAACTGAAATTAGAATCGCCAGCAGAAATCCAGCAGCAAATGGATGACAACATTAGATGGATAAAAGCTGCAGGAGAAAATAAAATGGTGGTGGGTTCTCAGGCACGTATTCTTTATGCGGATGCAGTAGGTAGAATTGAAATTGCAAAAGCCTTTAACAAGGCAGTAGATTCTGGCGAATTGTCTGCTCCTATAATTTTAGGTAGAGACCATCACGATGTTTCTGGCACAGACTCCCCTTATCGCGAAACTTCTAATATTTACGATGGCTCGCAGTTTACTGCTGACATGGCTATCCAAAATGTTATTGGCGACTCGTTTAGAGGTGCTACCTGGGTTTCTATCCACAATGGTGGCGGTGTTGGCTGGGGAGAAGTAATTAACGGTGGTTTTGGGATGCTTTTAGACGGAACCGCAGATAGCGAAAGACGTTTGGCATCAATGTTGTTTTGGGATGTAAACAACGGAATCAGTAGAAGAAGCTGGGCACGAAACGATGAGGCCATTTTCGCAATAAAAAGAGCCATGGAAATGGAACCTAATTTAAAGGTTACTATACCAAATATCGCCAACGATAATTTATTGGAAACATTATTTTAAAGCAAGCATTATGAAACTCTCTACCATAAGTAAATTAGGATTTAGCGCAGTATTTATTTTTGGTTTAACAAGTTGTGAAACCGATACCATTGATCCGAATTACGAATTGAGAGATGAATATGTGGGCGATTGGAATTGTATAGAAAACAGCAGCCTATTTGGACAAAGTGCCTACAAAGTAACCCTGGTAAAAGATCAGTAAGATGATGATTTTATTCTGATTCAGAATTTTCACAACCTTACCAACACTGCTAGAGTGAGAGTTTTTGACAACACATTGGTAATTCCAGAACAAATGATAAATTCCACCGATAGTATTTTTGGCGATGGAGAATCTAGTATCAATTACGATTCGTTTGCATTAGACTACACCATAGACGATGGTGGAAGCTTAGATGAAGTAAGAGCTAGTTATACTCCGTTTTAGTTTAGAGTGTGGAGTTTGAGAACAGAGAATTGAGTTTGAGTTCAGAGTTCGGAGTCTGAAGAAATAGAAAAGGGAGTCTCAGCTATGCCGAGACTCCCTTTTTCGTATTTGATATTTTCTAAAGCCAATTCCTTTATTAGCTCATTCTCAAATTAAACATTATCACATTAGCATCTACCAGCTTCCGCTAGCACCACCTCCGCCAAAGCTTCCGCCACCAAAGCCTCCAAAGCCTCCTGAAGAACCTCCGCCAAATCCAGAACCACCAGAAGAAAACCCTCTCGAGCCCATACTGCCAATAATCATGGCATCTAGAATAGTACTTCCTACTCCACGATTCCCACCTTTTCCTCCTTTACCACCTTTTCTTCTTCTAATTCTTGAGATAATGATAATTACAATTACAGGTATAATAACCCACGGAAAACCCTTTTTCCTTTTTTTACCACTGAAATCTTCCGGGCTGTATTTTCCTTCTATCAAGCCTTGAATGGCATCTACACCTGCAGCAATTCCTGCAGGGTAATTGTTTTCCTTAAAGTATGGCTTAACAACAGTCTCGATAATTCTCCTTGCCAATGCATCGGTAATGTATTGCTCGATACCATAGCCCGTAGAAATATTTATTTTTCTATCGTCTATAGCGACAAGGAAACTTACCCCATTGTCTTCACCCGACTTACCAATTTTCCATTGTTCGGCTAAGCCTATATTGTATTGAGCTACATCGTAACCGCCCAAAGATTTTATTACCACAACCGCAACCTCAGCTCCATTTTTTCTTCTAAACGCTTGCATAGAAGCTTCCAATTGCGCTTCCTGATTTGCCGGTATAGCATTGGCAAAATCGTTGACTTGTCTTGGTGGGTTGAATGGCTTAGGAAATTCCTGAGCATTCACATTTAATGTTAGGAGGCATATCCCCGCAAAGAGCACTACACTCTTGATTATAGAATTCTTCATATCAAGAGGTGGAAATTTCGTTCGACAATTCATCCACATCAGCATCGCCTTGGTGTGGGAAATGATGTTGCAAAGCCTCACCTGCAGCGACCACCGCAGTTTCCAATCCTTTCACAAAATCACCTGCTTTAAAATCTGCTTGCATTTGTTCTTTTATGGCCTTCCAAAAATCGTCTCCAACTTTGGCATGAATCCCTTCATCGCCAACAACAGCAAACTTGTGATCTTCGTGCGCCAAATAAAACAATACTCCATTACGCAATTCTGTTTCGTGCATTTTTAAGGTGCCAAAAACTTCTAATGCTCGTTCATAAGAATCAACCTTACAATCCTTTTCAATATGTATTCGGATTTCTCCTGAAGTAAGAGATTCTGCAGTTCCGATAGCTGAAACCAGTCGTT
>JBLHRE010000107.1:0-6282 GCA_047625765.1 Flavobacteriales bacterium | reverse complement strand
AATGAGGTTTTTAATCATAACACAAGTTCCACATTATTGGGTAAAAGAAAAATTATTCTCGTACAGGCCCTATGTAAAGGAGATTAATTTGTGGATAGATAAAGCCGATACCCTTGAGATTATTGCCCCAATAGATCATTCTCCAAAAGGAATAGAACAGGCCTATCAATCTAAACCCTTGCAATTAAATGCTATTCCTAATTTTCACATAAACAACGCCTTTGCAGTATTAAAAACCTTGTTTTTACTCCCTTATCTTTTGTTTAAAATGATAACTGCTTGCAGCAAGGCCGATCACATTCATTTAAGGTGTCCTGGTAATGTTGGATTACTGGGTGTTTTGGTACAGTTTTTATTCCCTAGTAAAATAAAAACAGTAAAATATGCAGGGAACTGGGACCCTAAAAGCAGGCAGCCTTGGTCGTACAAGCTGCAACAAAAATTATTGAGGTCGAAATGTTGTAAAAACATGAAAGTACTGGTCTATGGAGATTGGAAGGAAAAGGCGAGTCAAATTGTTCCTTTCTTTACTGCTACATATTCTAATAAAGATGCCAGACACATTGACATAAGAAAAAAAGAAGAACTGAGATTGCTGTTTGTTGGAGTTTTGGCAGAAGGCAAAAGGCCATTAGAGGTTTTAAAAACCTATCAATGGCTATTAGAGAAATACAATCGTCCAATTGGCCTGCACTTTTGTGGTAAAGGAACAGAAGAGAGGAGTTTGCGAGATTATGTAAAAGCGAATACTATTGAAGGAGTAACATTTCACGGTAATTTAGATCAGGAATCCTTGCAAGAGCAATATCAAAAGGCAGATTTTTTACTATCCCCTTCAAAATCTGAGGGCTGGCCAAAAGTAGTTGCAGAAGCAATGTGGTGGGGATGTATACCCGTGACTACCGATGTTTCTTGTTTGGCATTTATATTAGGAGATGATGAAAGAGGTTTTTTGGTATCTCCACAGTTCAATCAAATTGGCCAAACGGTATTAAATGCACTTTCTAATCCAGTTAAATTGGAGCAGATGCGCATAGATGCAAGCCTTTGGTCGAGACAATATACATTGGAGAAATTTGGAGAAGAAATTAAAGCTTTGGTAGTTTGAAGGTATTACAATTGATAGATACTTTAGATTTAGGAGGAGCGGAAAGAATGGCTGTAAATCTGGCCAACACTTTTGCTGAGGAAGGACAATCTTATTTATGTGCGACAAGGAATGAAGGGCCATTGTTGGCTGACCTTTCCCCAAAGGTTACCTATAATTTTTTGGCAAGAAAATCTTCTTACGATATCCCAGCCATTTTTCGGTTAAGGAAATTTATCAAAGCACATGGAATTCAAATTATTCACGCCCATTCTATTTCCGTTCACATTGGATTAGCAGTGAGGATTCTTTTCCCTAAGGTTAAATTGATATGGCACGACCATTATGGCAATAGCGAATTGTTAGATCAAAGGCCTACAGCAATACTAAGATTTGCAGCATCCTATTTTTCAGCAGTAATAGCAGTGAATCAAAATTTAAAAATGTGGGCAGTTGAAACCTTAAAAACACCAGCAGATAAGGCTTTTTATCTCCCAAATTTTGCTCAACTTTCCACAGTAAAGGAGCATAGAACAATCCCAGGAAAAGAAGGGAAAAGAATGGTCTGTCTAGCCAATTTGAGACCACAAAAAAATCATCCTTTCTTAATACGTTCTTTTGCGAAATGGCTAAAAAATAACCCTGAATGGGACTTACTTTTAGCCGGAAAAATTTTCAATGACTCCTATTTCGAGGATCTAAAATCATTGATTTCGAAATTAAATTTACAAGAAAAGGTACACATTTTGGGCAGTAGAACTGATGTTGGAGAGATATTACAGACTTCTGATATTGGTATTTTATCCAGTTCTTCGGAAGGTCTACCTTTAAGTTTATTGGAATACGGTATGGCCAATTTACCTTGTATAGCTACCAATGTTGGCGAAGTTGGCGAGGTATTAAAAAATGGAGAATTGGAATATTTGATTGAATCAAATAATGAAATTGATTTCCTTAACGCAATGAATAGCATAGTTACTGATTCAGAAGGAGCGAAGGATAAGTCCAAGGCATTTAACAAACATATTAAGTTAAATTATAGTCAAAAGGCGGTTATGTCAAAACTGATAATGATATACAAAACGGCAATCAAAGCATGAGGAATTCAAGACTGGTAAAAGAGTTGGGATTTCACCTACTGTTGGGCTTTTTAGCCTTGCGTTTTTCCAGTGTAGCAAACCTGTGGATGCTATTTTATTTTCTATATGCTGTTTCGCAAACCATACAACATAAAAACAGAGGGGGTGAAGCACATTGGTATGCCGCCTATTTTATGGCATACGAGGCATTTTATAGAATGACGGGCACCAGTGGTTTGCCCTATGAATTCGGGAAATATTCAGTGATTCTGTTGTTGTGCGTTGGAATGATGGTGGAATTGAAAAGGAAAAAGAACACTTCAGCGCCCTTGTTTTATCTATTTGTATTACTGCCCTCTATTTTATTAACGGATTTTGGAGATTTGAACGAAAATAGAAAACAAATTCTGTTTTACCTCTCAGGCCCCATCTGTTTAGCTGTGGCTACGCGCTATTTTTATGGGAGAAATTTTAATGCCATCCAACTTAGAAAAACACTCTACTACGCAGTCTTAGGTTTTATTCCAATGCTGATTTATCTGTATGGTTATGTGCCTTTAGAGGATGTAGAATTTAATACAGATGCCAATTTCGCTACTACTGGTGGGTTTGGATCCAATCAAGTATCAACAGCAATAGGATTGGCTATTATGTTACTGATGTTAGCTTATTTAAGAAAAGAAGTGCTGTTTAAATACAAATACTTGGATTGGGGAATTTTGATTTATGCAATTTTCAGAGGCTTACTCTCTTTCTCTAGGGGAGGAATGATAATACCTGTTGTATCTTTGATGTTGGCTATGATACTGTTTTCTTCGAACGTGGATTTTATAAAGTTGAAAATCAAAAACCTAATCCCAAAACTAGTATTAATTGCAGGCTTAATTTCTGGTGTATTTTATTATGCCAACGAACTAACTGGCGATAAGCTTTTGTTGCGATATACAGGTTTTAACGTAGAGGGAGATAAGAAGGATATGACCTCAGGGCGTTTGGAAATGGTGGAGTCTGATTGGGAATTGTTTACACATAATCCGGTTTTAGGGGTTGGTGTAGGCATGGCAAAAGTCGAGCGTGCCAAATATGGATCTCATGTACGGGCTTCACATACGGAATTAACACGGCTATTGGCAGAACACGGTTCATTTGGATTAATAGCATTATTGATTTTGTTGCTATTCCCAATATCTCAAGTTTTAAAGAATAAAAAATTGGGTAAAGCAAACTTCCTACTTGTTGCCTTTGTTGTGTTTGCAATTGGTACCATGTCTCATTCGGCCATGCGGATGGCAATACCTGCATTTATTTATGGAATGGCATTTCTGAATTTTAAGAAAGATGATCCTACACCTAGGGAACAAATTAGCAAATAAAGGTTTTACGCCCACCTGTGTAGACACTTTATCGGATCTATTCGATTCAGATTATAACTGGAAGGCGGGCTCAGACAAAGGGAATAAGGTTTTTAGACTGCTAGATACTTTGTTTCTAATCTTGAAATATAAAAAGCAGGCAAGCCTTATACTAATAGATACCTACAGCACTCAAAATTTCTGGATGGCATACCTAGCTAGCAGATTGGCAAAACGATTAAATATTCCATACGCAGCTATTCTACATGGAGGAAACCTCCCAAAACGGTTTGAGAAATCGAGCGAAAAACGAAGAAAATTTTGGTACGATGCCTATCGCGTAATTTCTCCATCTAAATACTTGCAAGACTATTTTCAAAAACAGAACATACCAACAGAACTCATCCCTAATGGGATAGCTTTGAAGGATTACACTTTCAAAGAAAGAAATGTGTTTGCACCAAACCTATTGTATGTGCGAGCCTTGCACGGCATTTACAATCCGGAAATGGCAATTAAAGTGTTGCACCAAATCGCTATAAAGTATCCCAGAGCGAAACTGTGTATGGTAGGTCCGGCTAAAGATGATTCCTTGCAAAAGTGTAAAGCATTAGCCTTGGAATTAGGTATAGAAAATAGGGTGGAATTTACCGGTAGGTTATCGAAACCAGATTGGTTGGCCTTGTCTACAAAATTTGATGTGTTTATTAACCCTACGCATTTTGATAATTTGCCAGTGAGTGTAATAGAAGCGATGGCATTAGGGATTCCGGTTGTAAGCACCAATGTAGGCGGATTGCCATACCTTATAGATGACAATAGAACAGGTTTGTTGGTAGAGGATAATGATACAGCAGCGATGGCAGCAGGGATTTGTTCTATTATAGAAAACCCTTTAGATACAATGCAAATGGCAATAAACGCACGAGCCGAGGCAGGTCATTATGATTGGAAAGGCGTAAAGCAATTATGGAAGCAAATTTTTGACAGCTGTGAACCTATTTAAAACCGTATTATGGCTTAAGGGCTATCCTTTAAATAAAGCACAGAAATTACTTTCTAAAAAAGTGAAACCCAAAATTTTGTTGGCAACACTATTGGATTCTTTTAAAGGTGAAACTCCAATAGTAGCTGGTTCAGACAAAAGCAATGACTTCATTATAGAAAAGTCATTTTTGAGAGACTATTACAGGAGATTAGAGTCTGCAAAAGGTCTGTATAGAGGAAAGACTTCGGGGTCTAGTGGAACACCATTGCAATTCGTTAAATCCAAATTGTCTCATGCCATAACATGGCAGCTTATAGACAAGACTTATGCACGTTTGGGATTAAGCCCAAGCGATAAGCAAGCCCGTTTTTACGGGATGCCCAAAAGTGGTTTGAGCTATTATGTAGAGATTATTAAAGACAGCATTATGAACCGCAGTAGGTTTGTGGCTTACGATACGAACGAAGAGGCTCTTAAGCAATTTACCTTGCGATTTTCTCGTAATAAATTCGATTACGTATATGGTTATACCAATGCCCTACATCATTTTGCAAAGTATCTATTCAAGCAGCAAATAGTTTTAAAGGATTTGTGTCCAACATTAAAATGCGTGGTAGTTACATCCGAGCAGTGTTTTCCAGAAATGCGAACAGAAATGGAAGAGGCGTTTGGGATACCCGTTTACATAGAATATGGCTGTTCTGAGTTAGGTTTGATAGCCATGGAAAATTCAGATCAGGAATTATTGGTCTGCGAAGCCCATGTTAAATTAGAAGTAGTAAATGGGAATGGCGAGTTAGTAGAAGATGGTACCGTTGGATATTTTCTAGTGACAGATCTTTATAATACAGCCATGCCATTTATACGTTACAAATTGGGCGATATGGGCAGTGTTGCTAGAAATGCAAAAGGAGAACAGCTCATTACCAATTTGCAAGGAAGGTTAAACGAGCAAATCGTATTTCCAAATGGGGGTATTTCGCCTGGATTTACCTTGTATTATTTAATGAAAGATGTAATAGAAGTTTATCCTAGCTTAAGTCAGTATCACATAGTTCAAGAATCCAATTTAGAGCTTAACTTCACCTTTCAGTTTGATGGTGCTAAACCTACAGATCTTATAGCATTAAATAAATTGGTTGAGAATTTAAAAGATAAATATTTAGCAGGCATACCTGCTGTTACATGCCAATTAACAGATCTAATTGCCCACAAGCCCAGTGGTAAATTCAAGCATTTTATATCTAAGGTAAATGAAGCCTGATATTTCTATAATCTGTCCAGTTTTTAACGAGGCAGCATACTTGCCCAATTTGCTCTCTTTTTTAGCGATGGTAAAACCGGTAAACAAAGAAATTATCTTTATAGATGGAGGTTCTACTGATGGTTCAGTAGCATTAATTAAGGCTTGTTCAATATCTAACAAAAGCATTAAATATTATCACAACCCAAACAAAACGGTACCCTTCGCTTTAAATATTGGAATAGAAAATGCTTCGGCCGACATTATTTCCAGAATCGATGCACACTCTGTTTATGCCGATGATTATTTCGAGAAAATTTTAGAGACATTTGCAAACGTTAAGGCAGATGTGGTAGGAGGGCCTACCCGAACAGCATTTACAAATCCTTTTCAAGAAGCAGTTGGATATGCCATATCGTCTAAAATGGGAGTGGGCAGTTCTAAAGTGCATCAGTTAGATTTTGAAGGATATACCGACTCTGTTACTTTTGGAGCTTGGAAGAAAGAAATATTCCAAACGGTTGGCATGTTCG
>JBLHRE010000106.1:0-6309 GCA_047625765.1 Flavobacteriales bacterium | reverse complement strand
AAGAAATAAGATTACTTTACTTATATATCGAAAAGCTCCTGTGCATTTGCACAGGAGCTTTTTTTTATTGTTTAAGTATTGCTGCGATATATTATTTGGCAGTAAAAAGCCCCAGTGAAATGTTTTTCACTGGGGCTTTTTAATTGTAACTCTGTAATTGTTATGCTTCCTTTTGATACTTTACAAAAAAGTTAATCCAGATAATTCTAGAAAGTTTGTACATGATGGGAGTACACAAAATCATGACCCCAATGATGATTTGAAAGAAAAAGCCTACTTCTGCTTCGGGATAGTTATAAGCGAGAAGCGGGTATAATATAAGGAATATCCCTACACTTAGACCGTAACTAACATAACTAGCACCCAGATAGAATGCAGGCTCTAGCCTAAAACTCTGTCCGCATTCCGAGCAAGAATCATACATTTTGGTCAATTTTTTCAAATTGTATGGATTCCCGTCTTCGTAATATTTTCCGACATGACATCTCGGGCATTTATTACCAAATACACTATATAGTTTCGATCCTTTTTTGAACATGAGCTTGCCGCTTAGGCCTATTTGGATTGTAAATAGCTGTTGACATTATTTTCAACACGAGACATAATTTGAGAGGTGTCGGCTTTGTTGAAGCTTTCTCCTGTAATTTTTTCAAACAATTCAATGTATCGCTCAGAAACCGAAGCAACGTATTCTTCTGTCATTTCTGGGATTGTTTGACCATCTTTTCCTTGAAAACCATTAGCGATTAACCATTGACGTACAAATTCTTTTGAAAGCTGCTTCTGATCTTCATTATTATCCTGACGCTCTTGGAAACCTTCGGCATAAAAATAACGCGAAGAGTCAGGCGTGTGAATTTCATCAATCAAGATAATGGTTCCATCAGCCGTTTTACCAAATTCATATTTGGTGTCTACCAGAATCAAACCTTTGTCAGCAGCCATTTCTGTTCCTCTTTGGAACAAAGCTTTAGTATATTTCTCTAACTGAATGTAATCTGCTTCGCTAACAATGTCCTGTTCTAGAATTGCTTCTCTAGAAATATCTTCATCGTGCCCTACAGCTGCTTTGGTAGTTGGCGTAATAATAGGTTCAGGTAATTTGTCATTTTCCTTAAGTCTGTCTGGTAAAGCAACACCACATAAGGTTCTTTTTCCTGCCTTGTATTCCCTTGCTGCATGTCCTGCCAAATATCCACGGATCACCATTTCGACTTTGAAAGGCTCGCAATAATGACCAACAGCAACCATAGGGTCTGGAGTGTCTAACAACCAATTAGGTACAATATCACGGGTTGCGTTCAAGAACTTTTCTGCAATTTGGTTTAAGACTTGGCCCTTGTAAGGAATCCCTTCGGGCAAGACCACATCAAAAGCTGAGATACGGTCGGTAGCAATCATTACCAACAATTCATCATTGATATTATAAACCTCACGAACTTTCCCTCTGTAAACAGATTTTTGACCTTCAAAGTTGAAATCAGTATGGGTGATAGTATTACTCATTTTCTATGCTTTTGTATGCGTTGATTATCCTTTTAACCAAACGGTGACGAACAACATCACTTTCATCGAGGTGGATGAATGCGATGCCTTTTATGTTTTTTAATAAATCTTCGATATGTAATAATCCAGATTGCTGACGCTTGGGTAGATCAATCTGGGTTTGGTCACCAGTAACAATAAACTTTGCGGTCTTACCCATTCGGGTTAAGAACATTTTTAATTGACCCGTGGAGGCATTTTGTGCTTCATCTAAAATAACAAAAGCCCTATCTAAGGTTCTACCGCGCATAAATGCCAATGGTGCAATTTGAATAATGCCATTTTCGAAATAGTACAATAACTTTTCGTTAGGAATCATATCACGCAAAGCATCATATAAGGGCTGTAGGTAGGGATCTAATTTTTCTTTTAAATCTCCAGGTAAAAATCCTAAGTTTTCGCCAGCCTCAACTGCAGGTCTGGTTAAAATGATTCTTTTTACTTCTCTATTTTTTAAGGCTCTTACCGCTAAAGCTACAGCAGTATAAGTTTTACCAGTACCCGCAGGGCCAATAGCAAATATTAAATCATTCTCCGTAACAGCAGCTACCATGCTTCTTTGATTGGCTGTTTTTGCTTTTATAAGTTGTCCATTATTTCCATGTACAATAACATCAGCACCTCCATTATTTTCTATAATAGTTGCACCATCATCCATCATTAAGCTTTCGATGTTTGCTTCGGTTAGCTTATGGAACTTATTAAGGTGGGCTATAAAGAGCTCATATTTCTCTTCAAATAACTCTAAAATTTCGGCATCACCCTCTACCATAATAATATCGCCACGGGCAATAATTTTTAGCTTTGGAAAAAGGGCTTGTATTTGCTTTAGCTTTTTATTGCCAGCACCATAAATTTCTATTGGATCGATCCCTTTTAGGGCAAATGTTTTTTGATGCACTTTGAGTGTATAATAAGCCTTTGACAGCCTAATTATTTGTGTATTTTTGAGCTTAGCAAAATAACGAAATTTTACCCATAGAATATATCCAAAAAGCTCGCAAGATTGAATGGCTATTATAACCCTTACCACCGATTACGGGACCAAAGATTATTTTACGGCAGCCATTAAGGGAGCAATTCTAACGGAACTTCCTGGGACACAGGTTGTAGACATATCGCACGAGGTGGAACCTTTTGATATTCACCAAGGAGCATTTATTTTACGTAATTCTTATAAGCATTTTCCGAAAGGCACTATTCACATGATGGGAGTGGATGCAGAACGTACCTTAAGCAATGATCATATTGCGGCTAAAATTGACGGACATTATTTTATTGGTGCCGATAATGGCTTTTTTGCCTTACTCTTTCCAGAAATAAAAGCGGATAAAATTATTAGTATTGGAATTGGGCAAGATGACGATCAGTTTACCTTTCCCATGAAAGATGTATTTGTGCGAGCCGCTTGTCATATTGCCAGAGGTGGACAGTTGGCTGTGATTGGTAGGGAGAAATTGGAGTGGAAAGAATCTAAAATGGTTCAAGCAATTGTAAAGTCGGATAAGTCGAACATAAGAGGCATGGTGATTTATGTAGATAATTTCGGGAACTTGGTAACCAATATTTCGGCAACAGTATTTAAGCAAGTCCAAGCGGGTAGAGACTGTGAAATTATTCTACCTAGAAGTAGAAAAATTCACGTTATATCCAATGCGTATAGCGAAGTGGCAGAAGAAGGTAAGGCTTTGGCCTTGTTTAACTCTTCCAAGCTTTTAGAGATAGCAATAAGCAGAGGGCATGGTAAACAGTTTGGAGGAGCAAGTTCCTTGCTTGGCATGAATTATAGAGACATTGTAACAATTTATTTTAAATGATACGTATTGTTAAACTAACATTTGCCACAGAAAATATTCCAACTTTTTTGGAGGTTTTTGAGCAAACAAAAAGCAGAATTCGTGGTTTTGAGGGCTGCGAACGCTTGGAGCTTTTGAGCGATAGAAACAATCCGGAAATATATTTCACTTACAGCTGGTGGGACAAGGAAGAGAGTTTGGCGAATTACAGAAGTTCTGAATTTTTTCAGGGAGTTTGGGCTAAAACAAAACCCTTGTTTGCAGCACAAGCAGAAGCTTGGAGTGTTGATCAAAAAGACCTTTTAATATGAAAGCATTAATCACAAAAGAAATTCGTGCCTACCTAAGTTCCTTAACAGGTTACTTGGTAATCATGATTTTTTTACTGCTCAATGGAATGTTCCTATGGATGTTCGATGGCAATTTTAATATTCTAGATGCGGGTTATAGCAGCTTAGACTCTTTATTTGTTTTAGCGCCTTGGGTGTTTATGTTTTTGATTCCTGCCATTACCATGCGCATGTTTGCCGATGAGCATAAGGCGGGAACATTGGAACTATTATTTACCAGACCGTTGACAGAATTGCAAATTATTGCTGCAAAGTATATTGCAGCATTGGTATTGGTAATCTTAACTCTAATTCCAACCTTGATTTATGTAATTACTGTTTATCAATTAGGCGCTCCGCAAGGCAATTTAGATACGGGAGCAACTATGGGGTCTTATTTTGGTTTGATCTTTTTAGCGGCTTGTTATGTGGGATTAGGAATCCTTTCATCGGCAATTACCAAGAACCAAATTGTTGCTTTTATGATAGCCCTGTTTCTATGTTTTATTTGTTACAATGGGATTAGTAGTTTAAGCTCTTTCGATGTGTTAGGAGGAGCAGAATTGTTTGTGAATAATCTGGGAATAGATACCCATTATGCATCCATAAGTAGAGGAGTAATAGACAGTAGAGATGTGGTTTATTTTGTTTCTTTTGTTGGACTTACTTTATTGATTACACAAACCGTATTAAGAAGTAGAAAATGGTAAAAAAGAAGCAAAGAGATTTAGGTCGATTGGCTGTTGCCCTTGCTATTTTAATTCTGGTGAACATTATTGCATCGCTCGCATTTTTTAGAATAGACCTTACTGCAGAAAAACGATTTACTCTAAATCAGGTAACCAAAGATTTGTTGGCTGGATTGGATGATATCGTTTATTTCGAAGTGTATTTAGAGGGTGAATTTCCAGCAGGTTTTCAGCGTTTAGGAAACGAAACGCAAAGAATGTTGGAAGAGTTTAAGGCACATTCCGATAATATTGATTTTGTATTTGTAAATCCTTCTGAAAGCGAGAATCAAGAAGAACGATACGAGGTTTACGCGCAATTGCAAGAGAAAGGTTTAACACCAAGTACCATACAAGTTAATGAAGGTGATAACCGCTCGCAGCAAGTTATTTTCCCTGGTGCCTTGGTTCGTTATAGAAATAACGAAGAGGCTATTCAGTTATTGGTAGACGAACAAGCTCCCGCAGAACAGGTATTGAACTCATCTGTAGAAGGATTAGAATTTGCTTTGGTAAATGCTATTCGCAAGCTAAGTACAGAAAGAAAACCATCTATTGCCTTTTTGCAAGGCCATGGCGAATTGGCTGAAGAGCAAGTTGCTGACATTACGGCCAGCTTAGAAGAATATTACATAGTACAACAGTTTAATTTAAGACAGTTTCCGGTAGATAGTACAACCGGTAAGCCTTCTATTTTGGCGCAGCAAAGAAATATGGCATATTTCGATGCCTTAATTATTGCTAAACCAATCGAATCTTTTTCGCGTCTAGATCAATTCTTGGTCGATCAGTTTATAATGCGTGGCGGAAAAGTAATGTGGTTGGTAGATATGGTTGCTGCAGAAATGGATAGCCTTGCAACCAACAATAAAATTGTAACATTTCCTAGAGCAGATATTGGTTTGGATAAGCAATTGTTTACTTACGGAGCCAGAATCAACTTTAATTTGGTGCAAGATTTTGAAGCAGCTCCTATTTTAATTCCAGAAGGAAATGTAGGGGGAACTCCACAATGGAATATTGCTCCTTGGTATTATTTTCCGATGGTACGTAATATTCAGCCTCACCCGATTACTTCTAATGTAAATCCTGTAAGAATGGAGTTTGGAAGTAGCATAGATACAGTGATAGTAAAGGGAGTTAAAAAAACATTCTTACTGCATAGCTCTAAGACTAGCAGACTATCGAGCACTCCAAATATCATCACCTTAGATTTGTTGTTAAACAAACCAGACGAGAACTATTTTTCGAAATCTAATGTGCCAATGGCCGTTTTGTTAGAAGGGAATTTTACCTCACATTTTAAGTTTAGTTTGGTTCCAAAATTAGATAGTCCAGAGCCAATTGAAATTGTAAAAGAAAGTAAGGCTAACAAAATGATTGTTGTAGCAGATGGAGACATCATTAAAAACCAAACGCATAAAGGCGAAGCCGTGCCTTTGGGTATTGATAAATGGACCTATAGCCGCACAAATCATGTTTATGGAAACAAGACCTTTTTGATGAATGCCTTGGACTATTTGTTAGACGATACAGGTTTAAATCAAATTAGAAAACGTGAAGTGGCTTTACGTTTGATGAATAAAAACACCATAACAGAGAACAAAGGTTTGATCAAATTTTTAAATGTAGCCTTACCTATAGTTTTGGTGCTTTTAATAGGTTTGATATTAAGAATATTAAGAAGAAGAAAATACGCAATTAGATATGAAAAATAGGGGTGTACGCTTTTTACTGGTGCTAGTAGCAATGGCTGCAGCATTGTATTATTTAAAGATAGGTTCGAGAACCGATCGTCAGGATTTTCATATTGAAAATATGGATGATATTCTGAGCATCGAAATAGAAGACAAGCAACCATCTAATGTATTTGTAGAGAGACAAGCAGTTGGAACGTGGATGGTAAACAAA
>JBLHRE010000105.1:0-6485 GCA_047625765.1 Flavobacteriales bacterium | reverse complement strand
GCTCTAAGTTCGCCTTTATGACATCCATCTCTCTTTCCTTTCTCTTGGTATCTTCTAACCTTTGAGATGCCTTAGCTTCTTTTTCTTTGATACGTTTTTCCCCAGCTTCAACCTTTTGGTTTCTACCGTTAATCACTTTTTCGTGTTCGGATTTTAACTCTAAAAATCTTTCTTTTGCTTGAAGAATTTTTTCTTTTTTTAAAGCTTCAGCTTCTTTAGTTGCATCACGCAAAAGCTTACCACTCCTATTTTCTATATTTTTCTTCATCAAGGTTTTGGCTACAAGGTACCCTGCTCCTATCCCACCGACACCGGCAATTATTCCAACAATTACTGACATATTCTAAATTGATTTATAAATAAAAAACCCGCATTAATCCTAGATTTGAATAAACTCCTAAAAAATAGGATCGAAAATCACTAAGCAATTTCAGACGTCCACTGACATCCACAAGGGAACCCGAAGGTTGAGGCTTGCCTTTAACTACTGTAAGTAATCTTCTAGTTGAAAACTGTTGAGTTTATCAAATAGTAGAATTAATGCGGGAATGCATAAACACCATATGGTGCTCTATATGTAAAGAACGTATTATTCAGACTCCAAAGCGTTTACAGCTTCTTCTAAATGCATCAGGCCAATCTTTAGTTCATCTTCGTTTACTAAAGTTTTACCTTCACTATTTTGAACTTGAATTGCAAACTGCAAAGCAGCCATTGCAATCAAATCTTGTTTATCGCGCACTGCATAACTGGATTCGTAAGCCTTTAAGCTTTCCTCTATCTTCTTGGCTGCTTTCCTAACAGCCTCCTCGTCCTTCCTTGGAATAGTTAATGGATACATACGATTGGCTATTGCAACCTTTATTTTTAGATGATCCATTTTTTTATCCATTAAGCAGTGCTATGCATTTGTCAATTTCCCGCACCAACTCGCTAATTTTTCCTTTGGTAGAATGATTCGCATCTACCCCTCCTGCAATTGTTCCTGCAACCTTAATTAGCTCGTTTTGCTCTTGCAATTCTTTAATTTCCGCTTCTCGTAACCTTACCAATTTTTCAAGCTGATCTCCTCTTTCTTTTTCAAGTTGAAGTGCCTCCTTAAGCATTTTACCTTGTTCAGAAATTCGAAGAACTCTTTTAGTAAGTTGCTCTAATCGACTTGTAATGGTATTCATTCACCCTCTTAAGAATTGTACTCACAAATGTAGCTCCGAACTTAGGATTTTACAAGTTTTTTCAAGCATAATTTCATTTTAGCATCTTTCTTGTTCATGGTGTTCTAAAACAATAATTTAGCTGGCTACTTTTACAATCTTATTTCCTTAGATATATGAAAAATACCATTCGGATAATTCTATTCCTTTGTTTAGGATACACTTCTACTCAGGGCCAAAACTATCCGCAAAATTTATTTACTCCTCCTTTGGGTATCCCTTTAGTTTTGGCAGGAACCTTTGCCGAGTTAAGAAGCAATCATTTTCATTCTGGAATAGATATTAAAACAAATGGTGTTACGGGCAAAAAAGTTTATGCCGTAGCAGATGGTTATGTTTCAAGAATTAAGGTTTCGCCAACAGGCTATGGAAAAGCTATTTATATCAATCACTATAATGGTTTTACATCTGTTTACGCCCATCTAGAATCTTTCTCTGATGCGGTTGACACCTTTGTTACCAACGAACAGTACAAACGCGAAACTTTTGCATTAAACCTCTTCCCACAAAAAGATGCCTACAAAGTAAAACAGGGAGACATTATTGCTATTTCCGGTAATTCGGGAGGCTCTTCTGCCCCGCATCTTCATTTTGAAATAAGAAACACCAGTACAGAAGAACCATTAAACCCATTGTTGTTTGGATTTAAAGTTGCCGATACCAAGGCGCCAATCATCAAACGATTATACCTTTACCCTTTAAACCAGGACACTTGGATTAATGGCAGCAACGAAAAGCAACATTTCGATGTTAAAAAAGACTCCTATGGTGATTATGTTTTAAAGTTTCCAGACATCAATATAAATGGTAAAGTTGGTTTTGCCATCGAAACATTCGATCGCCAAAATGCTGCCCCAAACAAAAATGGTGTGTATAAAATTCAATTATTGGCGAGTGATAAAATCATTTATCAACACCAAATGCACAGCTTTGCATTCCACGAAACACGATATATTAATAGTTTAATTGATTTTGAGGAAAAAGTTTGCTGCAACCGCAAGCCTCAAAAAAGCTTCATTGAACCAAATAATAAATTAAGAATCTACGATGAAAATTATTCGGAAGGTATAATAGATACCAAGGAAGTAGGCATCTATTCCATGAATTACAATATTTCGGATGTTGCAGGAAATAATTCACTACTGAAATTTAAGCTAATTTCTGATACCAATACTTTTAAAATAGAGGAGCCTAAAACGTATCAAATAGAATTTCCTTACAATCAGGAAAATAGTTTTGACACCGAGGATTTGAGTCTTATTTTTCCATTAGGCTGTTTTTACACAACGGTTCCATTTCACTACGAAAGACAAGCTGCTGAAAAGGATTACTTCAGTCCCATCCATTACTTTTCGCCAATAGAAACTCCTGTTCACGAAAGGTTTGAGATAAGAATAAAACCCACTGGACTACCATTTACACTGAATGACAAAGCGGTAATTTGCACTTTTTTACATGATGGCACCTTAATCTCCGCAGGAGGCAAATGGGACAATAATGTATTGGTTACTAAAAGTAGAAACATGGGGTCTTATACCATTGCAGTAGATACCCTAGCACCCGAAATATTATATTCCAATCTGGAAGAGAATAAAAACTTTTCTAAAACAAAAATGGTATCAATAAAGGCAATTGATAATTTGAGTGGGATTTCAACGTACAAAGCATTTGTTGACGGAAATTGGGTTTTATTTGAATATGACCCTAAGCGTAGTTTATTTTTCCATGTCTTTGATGAGCGCACTTCTTCTGGAAAACATATCTTTGAGTACCTTTTTATTGATAATGTTGGGAACCAAACCACTAAACAATTTACAATCTACCGTTAAACCATGTCTACACTTATAATTAACTCAGAAAAAGGATACAGTATTATTCAGCTGAATAGAGGCAATTCAAACCCTATCAATCAAGAAATGGTTGATGAATTAAAATTGCGCATTGAGGAATTTGAGGAAGATGAGAATTGCAAAGGAATTATCTTAACCGGTAAGGAACGTTTTTTCTCTGCTGGGTTAGATGTCATTGAAATGTACGATTACGACCAGTTTCAGATGGAAACCTTTTGGCGAAGTTTTCATGAACTACTAAAAACTATGGTTTCGTTTAGCAAACCAATGATTGCAGCAATTACGGGACATAGCCCCGCAGGAGGGTGTATTCTTGCCTTATGTTGTGACTACAGAGTTATGGCATCTGGAAAATTTAAAATAGGATTAAACGAAATCTCTGTTGGAGTTCTTGCTCCCCCAGCTATAACTACACTATACTCCTTTGCCATTGGCAGATCACTTGCTTACCAATATTTAATGGAAGCTAAATTGATGAATGCAGATGAGGCATTATCTTGTCACTTGATTCATGAAGTTGTAGAAGAATCAGAGGTCTTTAATGCTGCTCAGAAAAAAATGCAACAATACCTCTCGTTCAACCAAGAAGCATGGAGAGGGACGAAAAAACAAATACGTGCAACTCTTTTTAGAAAATTGGATCTAGACTTCTCTAAAGCCTTCAAGCCTACAATGCAAGCCTGGTGGTCCGATGAGGGGAGATCACATTTAGGAGTACTTGTAAATTCTTTAACAAAATAATCATTAAATATGCTTAAATTAAAATTAATGGCTGCTGTGCTAATTGCGGCCGTGTCTTTTTGTCAAGGGCAAATATTTTGGGATGATGCTATCGATATGGAAGCACCAAATGGAGCTAGAAACCTTCCAAGATTGTCTTTAGATGCGTCTGGAAATCCTTTGGTATTGTGGAACAATTCTGAAGATGTGTATTTTAGTCGTTGGGATGGTGCTGAATTCACCAAATCAATACTGATCAATCCTGATACTGCAACCGTTGCAGGATCTTATTGGATGGGGCCTGATATGGCTTCAAAGGGCGATACAGTATATGTTGTTTATAAAGAGGCTCCCGAAGATGCCGTTAGCTCTCATGTATTTTGTTCTTCATCCTTTGATGGTGGGCAATCTTTCAATACACCTGTCCGTGTTGATAATATTGGTGATTCTTTAAGTCGGTTTTCTACTGTTGCGATAGATGAAAATGGTCACCCTATTGTAGCTTTCATGAAATTCACTACAAATTTCGAACACCATGTTTGGTATGTTACAAGATCCCAAGATTTTGGGCAGAGTTTCGGGAAAGCGGTCGTAGCTAGCGGTTGGAGCAGCGCCACTACCGAGGCATGCGATTGTTGCATGGCTGAAATCGTACAATCAAAAGGTAAAATAGCATTGGTGTATCGCGACAACGATAGCGATATCAGAGATATTTGGGCAGGTATTTCAACAGATAATGGTCAATCATTTTCTCGAGGCTTAAATATGGACCAGCACGAATGGAATGTTGGTGGATGTCCTTCGTCAGGCCCAGATGCGTTTATTATAGATGATACCCTTCACACTGTTTTTATGTCTTCTGCCCAAGGACGAAGAAGAGTGTATTATAACAAGGCCAGTCTTACTGATGTTGCAGACCCTATGCCTGCAAATTATATTACAGACGAGATTACCAACTTGACTTATCAAAACTTTCCGAGAATAGCTACCAATGGCAATTACATGGCTAGCGTTTGGGTACAAGCAATAACAGGAAGAAAGGAATTGGCATTTTCTTTTACCAGCGATATTGGTGCTGGTTTTGATACAGCTTACACCATTATTCATGAATCCAACATCAATAACACCACGCTTATTATGAGCGATGAGTATGTCTATGTCGTTTGGCAGGATGAAACTGATGATGTAGTGAAATTTAAAAGAGGTCGTTTTAGTTCTGTTGGATTAACAGATAACAATACCGAAGCACTGGCTGTCTATCCAAATCCTACTCAAGGAAATTGGAACATTAAATTACCGGCTAAAACCAAAGAGGGTTTATTAGAAGTGTATAATAGTGCTGGTGAATTAATGCAACGCATAGATATGAGCAATAGAGGCACATCTACCCCTATTCGCATTAATAACGACACTTGGAACAGCGGAATCTATTTCCTTAAAATGAATGGTGAACTAGTACAACAACTGATTAAAAACTAGTATAAATGTTCTTGAACAAAGGATTCGCAGTATAAACGAATTTCTTCGCAAGTTTTAGAAAAGGCTGCATCAATTTCTTTTTGATTTCCTTCTAATTTTGATGGGTCAGAAAAAGCTTGATGTAGCCTTTTTGCATTAGAAGGAATATAAGGACAGGATTCTTTTGCGTGGTCGCAAACGGTAATAATAAAGTCCAATACTACATCGCTATACTTCTCTACCAAATCAGATTGATGCTTAGAGATATCAATTCCAGCATTTTTCATTGTAGAAACAGCCATTGGATTTAATCCATGTGTTTCTATACCCGCACTCATTGCTATAGCTTTTTCGCCAGCATAATGGCGCATCCAACCTTCAGCCATTTGACTTCGGCACGAATTGCCTGTACACAGAATCAATATCTTTTTCATATCACAATATTTCTTTATTGTAAAGGTTATCTTTACAGCTAAAATAAGATATATACACTGTGTTGAAACTTAAATTTTTTATTTTTTCACTCTTACTAATTGGTTCATTCAACCTTTCGGGACAAGATATTGACCAAGATTTGGTACAACTATCTGGAGCTGTTTTGTTAGCAGATTCTACCAACCCAAAACCAATTCCATTTGCACATATCTTAAATGTTAACAGATCAGAAGGTACCATTACCAATGGCGAAGGTTTTTTCTCTTTGGTTGTAGCAGAAGGCGACACCATATTGTTTTCGGCTATTGGCCTTAAAAACAACACTTTTATCGTGCCTTCGCCACTAGAAGAGAGCGATTACACCTTGATCCAGTTTATGGAACAAGACACGGTAATGCTAGAGACTATCAATCTTAGCCCATGGCCAAGTAAAGAAGAATTTAACCAAGCATTTTTGGATTTGGAACTGCCAACAGACGATTTATTAAGAGCACGTAAAAATATTACTCAATCTGCTATACGTCAACTATCTTCTAACATCCCTATGGATGCAAACATGAACTACAAAAACACTATAAACCAATACAACTCCTACTTGTATAATCAAGGTATGTATTACGGTAATAATGGTGGTCAGGCTGTATTAAATGCACTTACCAATCCTTTTGCATGGAGCTCCTTCATAAAATCTCTTAAAAACAGATAAACCCTATAGCTTTAGTATGAAGTTTAGTTTCAGCCTCTTTTTGGTCCTATTTACTGCGTCTTTTGCTTTTGGTCAAACAGCAACAGTTAAAGGTGTAATATC
>JBLHRE010000104.1:0-6554 GCA_047625765.1 Flavobacteriales bacterium | reverse complement strand
ATCCCAATTGTTGCCCGCATCGTAACTTGCATATACATCTCCCCTATAAGTAATTACATAGCCCGTATCGACATTTGGAAAGTGCACACTTTCTATTAATGAGTAATTAGAATTAAGGTAAGTTGTGGTCCAATTCTGTCCGCCATCTATGGTTTTTGCAATTGCTCCTCTGTAGTTAAACGAATTGTCTCCGCCTACCAAATAGAGTTCCTGAGAGCTAACAACATGTAAACTTGGTATAACACCGGTTCCGCTTCCTAAAGTGAAATTCAATAGGATTTCGACCCAAGATTGACCCTGGTCAATCGTTCTCCAAAGTCGATCATCAAAATTTGAGTTTAAATAAGCATAGCCGGTGTTTTCATCTATAAACTGAATTGTCATTCTCCCAGATATACTATCTGATGGACTTACGTTTTCCCAAACTTCACCTCCATCTTTTGTTCTTAATAATTCTAGCCTCCCAGAATTATTATGTGTAGAAACAAATCCTGTATCGTTATTTACAAACCATATTTCGCTACGATATAGAGCGCTGGAAATAATATTTAAGGAGCTTAACGAATCCCAAGTAAGACCTCCATCTGTAGTCTTTATTATTGCACCATTTTCTGGCAAAACATAACCCACCTGTTCTGAGGGGAAATCAATTCTACTTAAGTGATTGCTTTGATTGGTATTCATCCATTGCCATTCATTTTGCGCAAATGAATAGCTGTTAAATAGTATGCAGGAAAGCGTTATGATTAAAGCATGTTTCATGACTAAAATATTATTGGGTTAATGCAAATTAAGGAAGTCCCTTTTTGCACAATTATGATTTTCAAATCTACGATAGTACTAGCTCCTTGATATTGTAGAAAGCTACCTTAATCTTGTATAATTAGCTTTTTCTGAAAGCACTCGGACTAATTCCTGTATGGTTTTTGAAGAAATGGCTGAAGTGTGATTCGTCTGTAAAGCTCAATTTTTCAGCTACTTGGCTGATGGTTTCATCCGCCATTAATAACATGCCTTTTGCTTCTTCCAAAATTCTGTCATTTTGCAGATCCATTACAGTCTTCCCAAAGGCAATTTTCACCTTTTTAGTAAAGGTAGATTTACTCAAATTCAAGTGCTCAGCATAAAACTCGGTGCTGGGCTTTTCTCTGTAATTGGCATTTAACAAGTCGATTAGCTGAATTGCAAATAAACTTTCTGGATGGTCGGTTGCCGAAAAATTGGCCTGTTGGGCAAATTTTAGTAGTACTATAGCTATAATATTATGTTTTATAGACAAGTCCAATCCCTCTTGAGCCAATTGATCGAAATAAAAATCAAACTCTTTAAACTGAGCAGCACTATGCTCTAAACTTTGGGGTTTACGAATCAATTCAAACAAAGAGTCTTCTTTGTGAAATTGTTGCAATTGCACTAGAAACAAATTGGACACAGCAATAGTAAACCCCTTAGAATCATTAGCTCTTCGCATTTGATGGGTGTAGCCTGCAGGTAAAACATGCACTGCTCCACTATTATTATCGAGGCCTTGATACCCCATTTGATGGGTCCCTCCACCTTTCTGGAAAATCAAGAACTCATGATATCCATGTGCATGCTCCTTTTCGGAATCATAAGGTTGTACGTTATCCCATTGGAAAACCGAAGCAAATAAATCCTTACCTGGTAATAGATTAAAATTATATGTTGGGATGGGTTGGGTCATTACTTGTTTTCAATTCTGTATAAAACTAAACAAAAAAGGGTCGTCTCTGCAAACAGAAACAACCCATACATTATATCACTAATAAATATTATATCCGAGTTGAAATTACAATTGCCACTAAAGAAAGTACAATAGCTGCAACCTGAATTAAAATTGATTTTGTAAAAGTGCTTTCTTTCTTCATTTAAGTGTTTTCTTAGAGCTTACTAAAGGCTTCCTCTTTAGGCGTACCACAAGCAGACTCATTTTCCATTTTAAAAGCAGGACGTTGGTTCAATCCCAACTTCGCAAACAGTTGCATATCCTTATCTTCTGATGGATTTGGCGTGGTCAACAACTTATCTCCTGCAAAAATAGAGTTCGCTCCTGCCATAAAACAGAAAGCTTGTCCTTCTTCGGTCATAGTCATACGACCAGCCGACAAGCGCACCATTGAAGCTGGCATCATTATTCTTGCTGTTGCAATCATTCTTACCATCTCAAAAACATGTACTTCTTCTTGATCTGCCAAAGGTGTTCCTTCAACTGCTACCAATTTATTGATGGGAACAGATTCTGGATGCTGCGGCATATTGGCTAAGGTTTGCAACATGCCAATTCTATCGTCCTCTTCCTCACCCAAACCAATAATCCCACCACTACAAACGGTTAAACCAACCTTACGCACACTCTCTAATGTGTCTAAACGATCGCCATAGGTACGGGTAGAAATAATGTCCTCATATTTTTCTTCAGAGGTATCTAAGTTGTGGTTGTAAGCATACAAACCAGCATCCTTCAGTTTCTGAGCCTGATTCTCGTTGATCATCCCTAAGGTTGCACATACCTCAAGACCCATATCATTTACTCCCTGTACCATTTCTACCACCTTGTCGAAATCGCGATTGTCGCGCACTTCTCTCCAAGCAGCTCCCATACAAAAACGCGTAGATCCAGCATCTTTTGCTTTTCTAGCATTGCCTAATACAATGGATTTGTCCAATAATTTGTGAACATCAATATCCGTACTATATCTAGCTGCTTGTGGGCAATAGGCACAGTCTTCTGGACAACCTCCAGTTTTGATAGACAATAAAGTACATACCTGTACTTCGTTTTCGGCATGATGCTCTCTATGCACCGTTGCAGCTTTAAAAACCAATTCTAAAAGAGGCTGATTGAAAATCTGCTCTATTTCTTCTCTTGTCCAATTATGTCTAATCTCGGCCATTATTTATTTATTATTTGTCAATTCTTGGAAAATGGATTCCAAGTCCTGGGTTTCTTGTTGCTGTTGCAATATTGTTAAGTCGTTTTTAACTGCAAATTCAAAAACCGACTTCCTTAAATTTTTATTGACACTCGATGTTAATTTCCAAGTGGTACTATTTATTTCTTCAACATTTTCTACCCCTTCAATGGTTGCCAACTGATTTTTATCTGCATCCTCTTCAAATTCTACGGTAACAATCTGCATGCTATTGGTCAACGATTTCAGTTCTGCAGTAGGCTTATCTGCTACTATTCTTCCGCTATCAATAATTATTACTCTATCGCAAAGGGCCTCTACTTCTTGCATAATGTGGGTAGAAAAAAGAATGGTTTTTTCTTTTCCTATTTCTTTGATTAGCGCTCTAATCTCTTTCAACTGGTTGGGATCCAATCCTGTTGTTGGCTCATCCAAAATCAAGACCTCTGGGTTGTGAATTAAGGCTTGTGCCAATCCTACACGCTGGCGGTAGCCTTTAGATAGATCTCCAATTTGCTTGTGTTGCTCTGGCTGTAATCCTGTCAAAGCTATCATCTCGTCTACCTTAGAAAGTGGTTGTTTGTACAAACTCGCAACGAAATTCAAATATTCGCGCACATACATCTCCAAATACAATGGATTGTGTTCTGGCAAATAGCCCACGAGCTCTTTAACAGACATAGCATCTTCTTCTACATCGAAGCCTCCTACTTCAGCTTTTCCTTCTGATGGAGGTAAATAACTGGTCAAAATTTTCATCATGGTAGATTTTCCAGCACCATTTGGCCCCAAAAAACCAACCACTTCGCCCTTCTTAAGCTCGAAGCTTACAGCATCCAATGCTTTTTGCTCACCATAATATTTAGTAACCTGAGATACTTTGATAGACATAGCTGAAAATTTGGTTCAAATTTAGTTATTTGTACACGCTATGAAAGGAAGAGTAATAAAATCAACAGGCTCCTGGTATCAAGTACTTGATGATCAGGATAAGATTTGGGAATGCCGCTTAAAAGGCAAGTTTCGCCAGAAAGGAATTAAGAGCACAAACCCAGTGGCTGTAGGCGATTGGGTGGATTTTGAAGAAGAAGATACCAATGGTGTAATCTCTCATATCCACGAGCGAAACAATTATATTGTTCGTAAATCTGTCAATCTTAGCAAGCAAAGTCACATCATTGCGTCTAATATAGATCGCGCATTTTTGATCATTACCCTTAGCGATCCACCTACTTCTACCGGTTTTATCGACCGTTTTTTGGTTTCGGCCGAAGCATATCGCATTCCTGTGACTCTCGTTTTCAATAAAATCGACTTGTATAACGAAGATGATTTAGAATACATGGAAGCCATGCGCACAATTTACAAAAGCATAGGTTACGATAGCTTGACTTGTTCTGCGACAGAGGGAATTGGCATAGAAGAATTAAAAGAGGCCTTAAAAGAGCAGGTAAGTGTGCTTTCTGGTCATTCGGGAGTGGGTAAGTCAACCTTGGCAAATGCCATTGACACCGATTTAGATTTACGCACACAAGAAGTTTCAGATTCGCATCACAAAGGACAACATACCACTACGTTTGCAGAAATGTTTCCTTTAAAATTTGGCGGCTTTATCATAGACACACCAGGAATAAAAGGTTTTGGAATGGTGGATATGACCAAAGAAGAACTCACCAATTATTTCCCAGATTTCTTCGCTATAAAAGGCGACTGCAAATTCCACAACTGCATACACATCAACGAACCAGCTTGCGCTATTAAAACTGCTGTAGAGAACAACGAACTAGCGCCTCACCGTTATGCCTCGTATTTAAGTTTGATAGCGGAAATGAACGATAACGAACATTTTAGACAGGGACACTAATTCGTTTAATTATTAATTGTTAGTTATTAATGATTAATGCGAATGTTGGTCTAGGCAGGAAAAATCCCTATTTCAACTTCTCGTTTGCTTTATGGCGGCTTTTATCGCGTTCTGTTTTGACTGCTAATTTCTTTGCGAAAGCAGATTCCAAATCCACACCTGTTTGATTTGCCAAACAACACAATACAAAAAGCACATCAGCCATTTCTTCTCCCAAATCTTTGGCGGCATCCGATGGTTTTTCCGACTGCTCTCCATAGCGTCTTCCAATAATTCGAGCTACCTCCCCAACTTCTTCGCTAAGTAAAGCCATATTCGTTAACTCGTTGAAATAACGCACACCATGTTCTTTGATCCATGAATCTACTGTTGCTTGTGTTTCTTTTAAGGACATAGATGTTTTATTCGTGGGATTTTCTGCTTTATCACAAAGGTCAGAATAGCTAACCTATTCAAAAGAATTAATATATCTGAAAATTGACAGGAATTGAATACGAAAACAAAGTATTTGAAGAGGCATTTGGGTCTTTTGGAATAATGGTCAATGGGCTAAGCCCGTAAATTAACCTTAGAGCTTCCTTATCCAAAATCGGGCTAACCCCTCTCGCTACATAAGCATACACAATTGCACCGTTCATGTTTATAAGGAAAGACACAAAGACCTTCCCCAAAATATTTTGGTCTATAGCTAATTGCGGGAATTGAAAATTAGATAGAAGGTGTCTCGATATGACCTTCTGAAATTCAGCATCAACAACAAAACCCTGGTCTGACATGGCATTATGTATTGGCGTGTTTGGGAATTCCATCGATGTGTAGTTACTCGTGAAATCGTAATCTAATTCCTTAAGTGAGCTGGGTTTTCCATGTACCCATAAGCCGCAAGGAACTCCATCAATGTATTTCGAAAAATGATAAATCTTGTCCGTAGCAATCTCTTTGATTAGCCTGCTGAAGGTATCTTTGTTAAGCTTCTCTTCAATTTCCACATACTTAGCTTTTTTCTCCCTACATGAAGCATAAAAGCTTTCGCTGCGGTAAAAAGTGGTGATAACTTGTGGTGATTGAGCAATTGCATTGGATGCAATCAATAAGAAGAGAATGATTAGTTTTTTCATACTATTGAGGATTTGAGTTGAAGGTGGCAAAGTAAATAAATATTACCACGAGGTAATAGATAAATTGATTGTTAGTGTCGAAATGCATTGCGATACTAACAATCAATTTACTAAATTCGTACTATGACAACATTAAAACTAAAAGTCAACGACCGAATTCTAGATAAGATTCTTTGGTTTCTCAAGCAGTTTAAGTCAGACGATTTGGAAATCATCAACGAATCAAGCTTCGAGGAAGATCAAAACTATTTTCAAGAGCAATTGGCGAGATATGAAACGGGGAATGCCAAAAGCTATTCCTATAAAGAATTAGATGCAATATTGGAGCAAGCTTAAAATCAACCCGTGTAAATTGGAAAGCTCTAAACACAAACTAAAAACTATCAGCTCCAACTCTCTTAAGCTCTTTCCTTCGAATCAATAATAATCGTCACAGGGCCATCATTCACCAAAGCAACCTGCATATCTGCACCAAATTCTCCGGTACAAATAGGTTTCGCTAAAGCGGATTCTAGTTTGCTAATAAATTGTTCGTAAAGTGGAATGGCAACTTCTGGGCGAGCTGCTTTAATGTAAGATGGGCGGTTGCCTTTTTTGGTAGAGGCATGTAAAGTAAACTGTGATATAAGCAAAACGGAA
>JBLHRE010000103.1:0-6570 GCA_047625765.1 Flavobacteriales bacterium | reverse complement strand
CAAAAAAAGGCTGTAATGTTGCTAAATACGTCCCATATGGCCCTGTAAAAGACGTTATGCCCTATCTATTTAGAAGAGCAGAAGAAAATACCTCTGTCGCAGGTCAAACAGGCCGCGAACTTAGCTTATTGATAAAAGAAAAGAGGAGAAGAAAAACAGTTTAATTACAAGCGCAATTATCCCGTACGGCAGGAATAAATTTATATACTAAACCAATAGTATCGCAAGTTTCAATCAAAACTGATGTCTCTTCACCATACATCAAACCATCGATCCAATATGTTTTACAAACACCCGTATCAGGCCTAGCTGTACTTTTAGAAAAGTCCACTTCCCCAGATCTGATAAATGATACTATTGCTAAAGAATCGTATTCCAAGCAGTTCTTTTGGCATTCTGCCAATGAAGTATATTCTAAAGGGTAATTGGTTAAAAAATTGACCACTCTAGAATTAGGTAAATAGTTAAACACTATATCTCGATTTCCAAATATTAGAAATGTCAATAAAGTTCCAAGACCTACACCGAGGATAAAGTAAAGTATTCTTTTGTATTGTTTCATGAATTTACATTGCAGTTAGCAATAAGCGTAGATCGGTAAAGGGAAGTGCCAACATTTCTGACATCCCTTTATGTGTTAATTTTCCCTGATAAATATAAGTTCCATTACGAACTCCCTCATCATTTCTAATCAAGGTTTTTACACCACCTTCTTCAGCGATAGATAAAATAATAGGTACAAATATATTACTTAAAGAGAAAGAAGCAGTACGTGCAACTCTAGAAGATATGTTTGGAACGCAATAATGTATAATATCATGTTTTACAAAAGTGGGACTTTCGTGAGAACGCAGTTCTGAAGTCTCGAAACAACCGCCTCTATCAATGCTAATATCAACGATAACAGATCCTGGTTTCATTCTACGAACCATATCTTCTGTTACGATACATGGCGTTTGCATTGCAGGTCTCATTGCTCCAATTACCACATCAGCTCTACGCAAATGTTTTTCCAAAATATTTGGTTGCAATACGCAAGTATATAATCGGGTATGAATATCGTTTTGCAGTCTTCTTAATCGATAAAGCGAATTATCAAATACTTTTACCGAAGCACCTAGTCCTAAAGCCGCCCTAGCAGCAAATTCCCCAGCATTTCCAGCTCCAAGTATAATTACTTCCGTAGACGGAACTCCTGAAATTCCACCCATAAGCAATCCCTTACCACCTTTTGTATTACTTAGATATTCTGAAGCAATTAGGATGGAAGTGCCGCCTGCTATTTCACCCATGGATCGAACAACTGGATATACTCCTTTTTCATCCGTTAAGTAATCGAAAGCGATAGCATTAATCTTTTTATCAAGTAATTTTTGATAAAACATTTTATGCTGAGGGGTAACTTGAACGGCAGATAGTAAAGTTTGATTTGGCCTTAGATACTCAAGTTCCGTCATATTTGGCGGAGCTATTTTAAAAATAATATCTGCTTGATATACCTCCTTTGTATTGTAGGCTATTTCGGCACCAGCTTCACTGTAATCATGATCTGTATAAAATGCTGCTTCTCCAGCACCCGTCTCAACTCTAATTCTATGGCCATGATTCACCAATAGTTTAACTGCATCAGGAGTTAGGCCTATTCGTCTTTCAAACCTAAAATCCTCTTTAGGCAATCCTATAAATAGTTGACATCCCTTTTTCCCTAATTCTAAGGTTTCTTCTTGAACTTGAAAATAGGATTCAAATTTTGGCGATTGCTCTCCCGATCTAATCATATATAGCTTATTTCAATTCGCCTTGTCAATTCAGTGTCACCTGTAATTTTTACAATAGTACAGTCTTCTGGCAACAAACCTTCAATTTTTTCAGGCCACTCTATTATGCAATAGTCTCCACTATAAAAATATTCTTCACACCCCATATCCAGAGCTTCCTGTGGGTTATCAATCCTATAAAAATCGAAGTGATAAACAGACTCTCCGGTACTGGTTAAATAGTCATTCACCAAGGAAAAGGTGGGACTGCTAATATCATCTATAACTTTTAAACGTTTGCACAGCACTTTACTAAAGGTGGTTTTTCCCATCCCCATGGCTCCAAACATAGCTAATATACGACTCTGACAGTTGTTTAGCAAAAAGTCTGCAACTTCAGAAAGCGCATCAAGTCCTACAGACTCAAAAACTTTGGTTTTCATTATTTAGACGACAAAGAAATTACTGGAATAATCATTTCCTCCATAGAAATCCCACCATGTTGGTAGGTGTTTCTATAGTATTTTACATAGTGATTGTAGTTATTCGGGTATGCAAAGAAGTAATCTTCTTTGGCAAAAACATAAGCACCACTTACATTCACCTTAGGTAATAATACCTTATCAGGATTTTTAACCTCATACACTTCCTTACTGTTATAGCTAAGATTTCTCCCTTGCTTATACCTCAAATTGGTGTTGGTGTTTTTATCTCCAATAACTTTAGAAGGCTCTTTAACGTTAATGGTTCCATGATCTGTCGTGATGATGACCTTTACCTTATGCTCCGATAATTTTTTCAACAAATCGAATAAAGGCGAATTCTGAAACCATGTTTGAGTTAAAGACCTGTAACCCTTGTCATCTACAGCAAGTTCTTTTATCACTTCCATTTCTGTCTTAGAATGCGAAAGCATATCAACAAAATTATAGACCAGAGCCGTAAACTTATTACTTAAAAATGTTCCAATATTATCTGCCATTTTTTTGCCTGCGGTGTGATTGGTAATTTTAATGTATTGATGCTTAATATTAAGGTGGTGGCGCTTTAAGTTCTCATCCAACAAGTCAGATTCAAACATATTTTTCCCTCCTTCATCAATATCATTCAGCCAAAATTTAGGATAATGCTTTTGAATGTCTAAAGGCATCATCCCCGCAAACATTGCATTTCTAGCATATTGAGTTGCAGTAGGAAGTATACTACAAAACATTTCCTCTTTTTCCACCTTATAAAATTCAGAAACTATAGGTGCAATAACTTTCCATTGATCAAATCTTAAATTATCAATCAAAACCATTACGGTGGGCACATCATCATCAGAAATGGTTGGGAATACTTTTTTCGATAATATATCTGGAGACATTAAGGGAGCATCGTCACCTTGAATCCATGACTCATAATTTTTGGAAACAAATCTAAAAAACTGAGCATTTGCTTCAATTTTCTGGGAGTATAAAATTTCTGATAAACCTTGGTCCTGAATTCTTTCCAATTCAAGTTCCCAATAAACCAACTTCTTATATAAATCTTCCCAATCTTCCCAAGAGTTACATTGCGCTAAAGACATGGCTATTTCTCTAAACTCTTGTTGATAGTTCATTGTAGTTTTTTCACTCACCAATCGTTTAACATCCAAAATCTTTTTTAAAGACAACAAAATCTGATTTGGATTTACTGGCTTGATGAGATAATCACTGATTTTAGATCCAATAGCATCTTCCATCAAATGTTCTTCTTCACTTTTGGTAATCATTACCACCGGTAAAGAGGCTCTTTTTTGCTTGATTCTGGAAAGCGTCTCCAAGCCATTTAGGCCTGGCATATTTTCATCTAAAAAAACAACATCAAAATCCTGCTCATCCAATTCATCGATTGCATCCTCCCCATTGCTTATCGCTGTTACCTTAAAGCCTTTTTGCTCTAAAAACATGATATGAGGTTTCAACAAATCTATTTCATCATCCACCCACAGAATACTTACTTTTGTCATAATTACCTTTCGATTTAATATTAAACGAATTTAGAAAAACGCCTTCGATTTGAGCACAAATACCAAGACGAACAAGAGGAAAATCTTAAACGACCCTATCTATGGTTTTATTTCAATTTTAAATGAAACTGCATTTGATATAATTGAGCATCCCTATTTCCAAAGATTAAGAAGGATTTCTCAGCTTGGATTGACTTATTTAGTTTATCCAGGAGCTTACCATACAAGGTTCCACCATGCGATAGGAGCTGCACATTTAATGCAAAGAGCAATTAGTGTACTTAGGTCTAAAGGTGTTGAGATTTCTGAGGAAGAAGGTGAAGCCGTTTATTACGCTATATTATTACATGATATAGGTCATGGCCCATTTTCTCATGCATTGGAACATAGTATAGTTAACAATGTTAGTCACGAGAAAATTTCTATTCTTTTTATGAGAAAATTGAATGAAGAATTTGAAGGGAAACTAGATCTGGCAATTACAATTTTTCAAAATAAGTATCCTAAAAAATTCCTTCACCAACTAATCTCTAGTCAATTAGACATGGATAGAATGGATTATCTTAGAAGAGATAGCTTCTACTCGGGCGTATCTGAAGGAATTATTGGGGTAGATCGAATAATAAGCATGCTTAATGTTTGTAACGATCAGTTGGTAGTTGAAGCCAAAGCAGTGTATTCTATAGAGAAATACATTATGGCTAGAACCTTAATGTATTGGCAAGTTTACCTTCACAAAACAGTTCTTGTTGCCGAGTTTACGCTGCTAAATATATTAAAGAGAGCCAAAGAAATTGCAGGAAATGGTGCCGAATTATTTTCTTCATCAGCCTTAAAGCACTTTTTATATACTAAAATTACACATCAAACATTTTTAGATGACCCACAGACATTAGATCTATTTGCTCGTTTAGATGATTTCGATATTATGGGAGCTATTAAAGAATGGCAATACCATTCGGATCCAATTTTAAGCCAATTGAGCAAGGATTTAATTCAACGAAACCTATCTAAAATCGAAATTCAAAATGAGCCTTTCGACAAACAATACATAGAGAACTTATCGCATAAAATTAAATCTCATTTTGGTTTAAGTGAAAAGGAATTGAATTACTATTTACAAATCAATAGTATAAGTGTTGCCTCGTACGACAACTCTAGAGATAAGATTAACTTATTATATAAAGATGGAAGTGTGAAAGAAATTACAGATGTTGCCGATCAATTAAACATGGGCGTTATGGTAGCACGTAAAGAAAAACACTTTGTTTTCTACCCTAAGATTTGACCTTATATGCTCGTAAAAAAATGCTATTTTTGGCACAATGGAATTCTCAGCAGAACAATTAGCCGAACACTTGGGTGGAACCGTAGATGGCAACCCGCAAGCAATGGTAAACACCTTTGCAAAAATCGAGGAAGGAAAGCCTGGGGCATTATCCTTTTTAGCGAATCCTAAATACAGTCAATATATTTACGATACCGATTCTAGTATCGTAATTGTAAACAACGATTTTGTTCCTGAAAAGGAAATCAATACTACTTTATTAAGAGTTAAAGATGCTTACAGCAGCTTTGCTGTTCTTTTAAACATGTATAACGAGTTTAAGAACAATAAGGTTGGTATTAGCTCAAAGTCAGATATTTCGGATTCCGCAAATCTTGGTGAAAATATTTATGTAGGTGCCTTTGCCGTTATAGGAGACCATGTAATAATAGGTAATAACGTTAAAATTTACCCTAACGTTTATATAGGTGACAATACCATTATTGGAGATAATACTACCATCCACGCAGGAGCAAACATTTATCATGAATGCATTATTGGTACAGATTGTACAATTCACTCTGGAGTTGTTATTGGTGCAGATGGTTTTGGGTTTGCTCCGAATAGCGAAAATCAGTACAATAAGATTGCCCAAATTGGAAATGTGATTATTGAAAATCATGTTGAAATTGGAGCAGGAACAACCATTGATAGAGCAACCATGGGCTCTACTATTATTAGAAAAGGAGTTAAGCTAGATAACTTAATTCAAATAGCACACAACTGTGAAGTTGGAGAAAATACTGTAATTGCAGCACAAACTGGTATTGCAGGATCTACCAAAATAGGAGCTAATTGCATGATTGGTGGCCAAGTAGCTATTATAGGACATGCAACTATTGCCGACAATGTAAAAATTGCAGCAAAATCAGGTATTCCTTCTAGCATTAAAAAAGAAGGTGAAATCGTTATGGGCCCTATTGCATTCAACATAAAAGATTTCCAAAAATCATATATTCTCTTCCGTAGACTTCCGCAATTAGCGGAACGTCTTAAAAAACTGGAATCCTTCCTTAAGTCAGAAAAAAACGCATGAGCGACAAGCAAAAAACCATAAAAAAGGCTGTAAGTCTCTCTGGAGTAGGCCTTCATACAGGGCTTGAAGTTTCTTTAACTTTTTTACCTGCGCCAGAAAACCATGGGTTTACCTTTAAAAGAAAAGATCTTGATGGCGAACCGCTTATTGAAGCAGATGCTAATTACGTAACTGAGACTCAAAGAGGAACTACGCTCACCAAAAATGGCGTTAACATACATACTGTTGAGCATGTTTTAGCAGCCTTTGTAGGGCTAGAGCTAGACAATATTCTTATAGAAATTAACGCTCCCGAACCTCCTATTTTAGATGGAAGTTCAATACAATTTGTGGAAGCATTATTATCAGCAGGTATAGAAGAGCAAAATGCTCTAAGAGATTATTACGAGATAAAAACCAATATTCATTATACGAATGAAGAAGAAGGTGTAGAGATTATTGCTATGCCTTCAGACAC
>JBLHRE010000102.1:0-6784 GCA_047625765.1 Flavobacteriales bacterium | reverse complement strand
TAAACGTAATATCTTTTCTACGATATGATAATAAGTTTACGGTAAGATTTAGACCATATAAATCTCCTGCGAAATCCAAAATATGCACTTCTAATCTTAACTCCCCATTATCTTTTACCGTTGGTCTATTTCCTATATTCAGCATTGCTGTATAATAGGTGCCATCGACCTTAACCTTGGCTGCGTATACCCCTTTTGCAGGTATCAACTTATAACGCTCCTTGATTTCAATATTTGCGGTAGGATAACCAATTGTTCTTCCCAATTGATCTCCTTTAATCACTGTGCCCGTTAATTGAAATTCAGAATTCAAATATCGATTCGCAATATCAACCTGCCCCAGATTTAATGCATTTCTGATTTTAGTACTACTTACATTAATGGAATCCATTTCTTGTGCAGGAATCTCTTCTACTTTAAATCCATATAGACCCGCATACTCCTTAAGGTGCTCAAAGGCACCTTCTCTATTCCTTCCAAAATGATGGTTATACCCAATTACTAGGGTGTGTACATTAATTTGATTGGCAATAATATCGCGCACATATTCCAAAGAGCTCAAACGAGAAAACTCCTTACTAAACGGATGAATAATCAAATGATCTATTCCCGCTTCTTCTAATAATTTTATTTTCTCTTCTTGGGTATTAATTAAACCTAAATCTTCATCCCCATGCAAGACCATGCGTGGATGCGGAAAAAAGGTGAGTAAGACCGTCTCTCCTCCAACCCTTTTCGCTACTTCCTTCAAGCGATTGATAATGGTTCTATGACCAATGTGCACACCGTCAAAAGTCCCAGTGGTTAATACGGGGGTTTTTACGCCATGAAATTCATCAATATGGTGGTATACCTTCATGCTGCTAATTAATGCTTCAAAAGTAAAAAACCTTAGTCCCCCACAACAAAAAAAAATGGTGAAAATTAAAGACGGCTAATGAACGTTAAATTCAAGTTAAAGTGTTTTAACTTTTTGCAGAAGGTAAAACTTAGTACTGCCTTGAACCCGAATCCTAAAAATAATTAGTTATGAATACTTTATCGACCAAATGGACAACAGAGTTTCCTTTTCGAACTTTGGAAATCCTCCAATAAACTTTGCTGCACCGGGAGTAAATGTGTACTCAACATTCTTAAAAGGAAGATACGCCACTATGAGTGGGACCTCTATGGCAGCACCTCGTGTTGCTGGAATATTGTGAATCGATCAAGGCTCTCCTTCTACAGACGGCCATGCCATTGGCGATGATGACAACACACCAGATCCATTTGCCTTACTATAAATAAATCGACATACCATATAGAAAAAAGCTTCGTCCTCTTTTTTTTAATGTCTTTTCACCTATATTCGATACTTCTATTATTTTAAATAAAATGAAAAACATCAAACCTAGCCTTATCGCTGCCATAGTGGTCATTAGCGCCATCTCTTGTCAAAAAGAAGCTCAGATAAACAAATTGCAAGAGGCTGTATACAATACGGCCGTATCCTCGCCAATAGAAAACCAATATGTAATTCGTATTGCACGAAATGCTATAGACGTTTTGCTTGCTGGAATTTCAGACTATAACCAAAGAGACCTTGTGGTTAAAGATCACGTTGAATCAATGCTAAACTTAGCAGACTTAACTGAGGTTGAAGTTGGATACGTTTACAATACCGCGATTATTGGTTTTGCTGCGACTCTATCAGACACAGAGAAGGCTATACTAGCAAATTTACCCGCAGTTATTTCCATAGAGCAAAATCTTACCGTTCATATTTCTGACAACGGTAGAACAGAAATGAATAAAAAATCGGCACAAGAAACACCTTACGGTATTAACAGAGTTGGTAAAGCGGACGGAACGGGTAAACGTGTTTTTGTAATTGACACAGGAGTAGATTTAGATCATCCAGACTTAAATGTTAATATTGATTTAAGCATCTCTTATACTGGCGGTGGATTGATTGGCGAACTTACGGGAACAGGCAATGGTAACGATGACCACGGTCATGGCTCTCATGTTGCAGGAACAATTGCAGCTAAAGACAATACAATTGGAGTTGTAGGTGTAGCACACGATGCAGAAGTAGTTGCTGTAAAGGTATTGGCCAGTAACGGTTCTGGATCTATGGTAGGTGTAATTAAAGGTGTTGACCATGTTGCGTTTTATGGTATGCCCGGAGATGTAGCAAACATGAGTTTATCTGGTGGCGCATTCGATGCATTAGATATTGCTGTTATATACGCTTCTACAAAAGTAATGTTCGCTCTTGCTGCAGGAAACGAAAGAGACGATGCCAATAATTATTCGCCAGCACGAGCAAACGGATTGAACATCTACACTGTTTCTGCAATGAATAGCTCAGACAGATGGGCTGGATTTTCTAACTACAGTAATCCTCCTGTTGATTTTTGTGCTCCAGGTGTTAGCGTTAAATCGACCTATAAAAATGGAAGATACGCCACTATGAGTGGAACTTCTATGGCAGCTCCTCATGTTGCAGGTATTTTATTAAACAGAGGTGGCACTCCATTATCTGACGGAACAGTAAGTAATGACCCTGATGGAACTCCAGATCCAATTGCAGTTAGCTACTAGATAAAAATCAAACACTATTAGATTTAAAAGCTGCTTCAAATTGAAGCTGCTTTTTTATTGCCCCAAAATTCAGCATTGCACAATAGCTACCTCTTCTATATTCTTGCACCCTAATTGATAAACCAAAACCACTTATGAAAAAAGGGATATTATTAAGCCTTCTAGTGATGCTTTGCATAGGATCCGCTAAAGCACAAATCACCATCTCCCCTTATCTGGGTGGCATCTCTATTACTCCTGACGATAACGAAGGGACGAGTATCAGCAACTATTCCAACAACATTACCCAAGTATTAGGTATCTCATTAAGCTATAAATCTGTCTTTATCGAATATTGCAATTACTATAATAGGTATGAATATGTAGGAAGCAAAACGATACGCAATGATAGAGACATCTACTCGGTACTAACATCGGGTACAACCCATCATTTTAAATTGGGCAAGAAACATAAATTGCAAAATTTAGATTTTAGATATAGTGCGGGATACGGGTTCTGGAACAACGAACATGTATACGTTTTCAACTTAAACGATGACTCCAATTTTGAAGATTGGGATATCGATTGCCAACAGCTTTCTATGGATATAGGTGTAGACATTCAAGTCTATGATAACTTCAAGTATTATTTTGACATTGGCGGACAATTACTTTTGTCAAACAATACACTTCAATCAAATACTTTGGCACTAGTTGTAGGCACAGGTATTCGATATGATATAAAAATCAAAGGCAAACAAAGTATTACAAACTTCTTAAATAGAATTTGGTAAAACCTAAACACCAAGCAATTACCCGATTTTAAAGGAGGCCGATCGCCTCCTTTTTTATTCAAAAAAATTCCCTTAAATCTTCTTGCAAATTTTAATAGAATAAATGTATTTTTGCAGCCAAATTGAGAGCGGAATATCCTGCAATAATTAATTATAAAGAGTAGAAAATGTCTAAGAACATCGGAAAGGTAGCACAGGTTATTGGACCAGTAGTTGACGTTATATTTGATAATGCTGACGCTGAGTTGCCAAAAATCTACGATTCACTTGAAGTAGACAACAACGGTCTTAAAGTTATTCTTGAGTGTCAACAGCACATTGGTGAAAACACCGTTCGTGCTATTGCAATGGACTCGACAGATGGTTTGACACGTGGTTCTGAGGTAGTTGCAACAGGATCTCCGATCCTAATGCCAGTTGGTGAAAAAATCAAAGGACGTTTGTTTAACGTTGTTGGTGATGCTATCGATGGTATCGGTGCAGTTTCAAAAGAAGGCGGTTACGCTATTCACCGTGACGCTCCAAGATTCGAAGATCTTTCTACTGCTACTGAAGTACTTTTAACAGGTATTAAAGTAATCGACTTGATTGAGCCTTATGCAAAAGGGGGTAAAATTGGTTTGTTTGGTGGTGCCGGTGTAGGTAAAACTGTACTGATTATGGAGTTGATTAACAACATTGCAAAAGGACACGAAGGTCTTTCTGTATTTGCTGGTGTTGGTGAACGTACTCGTGAAGGAAATGACTTACTACGTGAGATGATTGAATCTGGCGTTATTAAATATGGCCAAGAATTCGCTGATTCTATGGAAGAAGGTGGATGGGATCTTTCTAAGGTTGATACCAAAGAATTGATTACATCTCAAGCTACTTTAGTATTCGGTCAAATGAATGAGCCTCCTGGAGCACGTGCTCGTGTAGCATTGTCTGGTTTGACAATGGCAGAGTACTTCCGTGATGGTGAAGGCGAAGGACAAGGACGTGATGTATTATTCTTTATCGATAATATCTTCCGTTTTACACAAGCGGGTTCTGAGGTATCTGCATTGTTAGGTCGTATGCCTTCTGCAGTAGGTTACCAACCAACTTTGGCAACAGAGATGGGTGCGATGCAAGAGCGTATTACTTCTACAAAGAGTGGATCTATTACTTCTGTACAGGCGGTTTATGTACCTGCAGATGACTTGACGGATCCTGCTCCTGCAACAACGTTCTCTCACTTAGATGCAACAACAGTATTGTCTCGTAAAATTGCTGAGCTTGGAATTTATCCTGCAGTAGATCCTTTGGATTCTACTTCTCGTATCCTTTCTCCACAGATTTTGGGTAATGAGCATTACGATTGTGCACAAAACGTAAAAGAGATTCTTCAACGCTACAAAGAGCTTCAAGATATTATCGCCATCCTTGGTATGGACGAATTGTCTGAAGAAGATAAATTGGTTGTTCACCGCGCAAGACGTGTGCAACGTTTCCTTTCTCAACCATTCCATGTAGCTGAGCAGTTTACAGGATTGAAAGGAGTATTGGTAGATCTTCCTTCTACTATCAAAGGTTTCAACATGATTATGGATGGTAAAGTTGACCAGTATCCAGAAGCAGCTTTCAACTTAGTAGGTTCTATTGAAGAAGCTATCGAGAAAGGAGCGAAAATGTTGGCAGAAGCTTAATTTATAAAGATCAAAAGAAGGAGTTTCGACTCCTTCTTCTTATACTTTCAATATGCTATTAGAAATTATATCACCAGATAAAGAAATTTTCAAAGGAGAAGTTAGCTCGGTAAAATTGCCTGGCGCAGATGGATCTTTTGAGGTATTGAACAATCACGCACCTATAGTATCTACATTGGTGGCAGGTGATGTTCGTGTAATTAATGCTGCGAAGGAAACAGAAAACTTTGCTATTACTGGTGGTGTTATTGAAATGCAAGACAACAAAATCGTTGTACTAGCTGATTAATACTAGCATACACAATTTTTAAAAGGCGAATCTTATTCTTAAGATTCGCCTTTTTTATTATCACATCACTTCTATTGCTAAAGCCTTTGAAAATTCCGTTACCAAACGCAAATGATTTGCTGTAACATCATCCAACTCATCAAGAAGGGCCTCTTCCTAATCCCTTGGATTAGGAAGGTATCATATTTTTGTTCATATAAATTCTTATATGCGCTTGCCGTTTTTGTCAATTCCTCGAATTAATTTGAGCCAAAATAGCAACTAAAAATATGCTTAAATCATAAAAAGCCTATATTTACTTAGCCTAAGGAATTTATTTCTCATTAGAAATGTTAATATAAAAACATAAAGACATGAGCCATATTTTAATTCGTTTATCACTGTCGTTTATTTTATTTCTTTCAGGAATTGCTTATGGCCAAGTTGGTATTGGTACAATAAATCCAGATTCTTCTTCTGCATTGGATATTTTCTCAGAGAGCCAAGGACTTTTAATGCCTCGATTATCTACGGTGCAAAGAAACAATATTGTACTTCCCGCAACAGGTTTAATGATTTACAACCATACTTTAGGTGATGGTCAATTAAATATTGGAACTCCCGCTGTGCCCAATTGGATAGGAATGAAAGCACCAGCATCTATGATTCAATCTATAACTGAGGGCGACACTATTAGCACTACATCCACTACTAGTTTATTAATACCAGGAATGACATTATCACCTGCTTCTGGTACATACTTAACTCTATTTAACGCTCAGTTAGCTGATAGTGAAGTATTTAGCTCCGAGAAAGGTGTTACTGAAGCATCAAATTTATATGATGAATTAATGGCTTACCCCGCAGGTATACCTCATATTTTAACATTTGGAAGCGGTGAAATTTTACTACCCGGTGTCTATGACGTAGCTGGGGCTCCCTCTATTGCTGGAACGCTAACATTGAATGGCGCTGGAGACCCAAATTCAGTGTTTATTATTAGGGGTACTGGAGCATTTACTACTGGTGCTGGTACAGTGGTAACCTTGACTGGAAGTGCAAAAGCCGAAAATATATTCTGGGTATCTAATACCTCTATGTCAACTGCTGCTGGTACCATAATGAAAGGAACTATGCTCGGTGGTGGAACTGCCGCTGGAGCTGTTTCATTAGGAGCTAATTCGGACCTTGAGGGAAGGTTGCTTACAAAGTTAGGAGCGGTATCACTTGGAGCGGACGTTGTTATCACAGTTCCAACAGGTATTGCGCCTGTTAATTTGGGATTTCTTTCTACATTTGCCATGTGGAGTTCTGCTGGGGCGGTCTCCGATGTTGCAACTTCTACAGTCACTGGAGATGTGGGTACCGCAGCAGGTGTTTTAACTATGGTTGGTACACATAATGGGGAAAAGCATCCTGCAGGTTCCACAGGTAGCATCAGTAATAACAATACGTATAGTATTTATCAAAATGGAGTAGAAGTACTA
>JBLHRE010000101.1:0-6798 GCA_047625765.1 Flavobacteriales bacterium | reverse complement strand
AAAGAATATCAATGCAAAAAATGGCAAGACTTATGGCCTTACCAAAACATGCACAACACTTACCAATCTGGAGCTTTCGAATTCTACTAATCAAATTTGTCTGATAACTCTTCTTTTATAGTATCGTGTAAGTTTCCATCACTGTCATAATCACCATCATCTTCAATGATGATTTGCGCCTGCAGTGTCGTCATCCTAACAAGGTAGTAATGGCTTTCTGTTTCGAAAGGTAAGGCACTTACGGTAAGCCCTTCTTTGTTCTTAAAGGATATCAAATGATCTTCAAACCCTTCAGGATAATTTAGTTTGATTTGCTGTTGAACTAGTATGTCTAATTTGTGATAATCCTTGATAACATGAAGCTTGCCCATTGATGATAGATGTTAAAATAAACATAGGTGTTATGATAGCAATGCCTCACGGCAGGATTATTTATGAAAGTAAATTTATGTAATTCTTGAATTGAAAATTATTTTTTGATTGTTTTTTATTGAAAATTTAAGGATTAAAATATTTCATGAAGCTATTTAATTATCTGGTTTACAGTAAGTATTGCAATTATTTATGAGCCCTTCAAATTTTGTATTTTTGAAGCTCAAAATTGGAATCCTTCAAATGAAAAAAATACTAGTAGCAAACCGAGGTGAGATAGCTTTACGTATAATGCGTTCTGCTAAGGAAATGGGAATTAAAACTGTTGCCATTTATTCTGAAGCCGATAGAAATTCTCCACATGTATTATATGCCGATGAGGCGGTATGTGTTGGACCTCCTGCAAGTAGCCAATCGTATTTACTGGGCGATAAAATTATTGGAATTTGTAAAGAACTAAATGTTGATGGTATTCACCCAGGCTATGGATTTTTATCAGAAAATGCTGGTTTTACAAAAGACGTAACTGCTGCGGGCATTACATTTATTGGACCCTCTCCAGAGGCCATGGAGGTGATGGGAGATAAACTTGCTGCAAAAGCTGCAGTAAAGACCTATAACATTCCAATGGTACCGGGTACCGAAGAAGCTATTACTGATATTCCTGCTGCGCAGAAAATTGCTGAAGACATTGGCTTTCCTATTTTGATAAAAGCTTCTGCTGGTGGCGGAGGTAAAGGAATGCGTGTTGTTGAGAGAGCAGAGGATTTTATCGAACAGATGGATTTGGCAGTTAGTGAAGCAATTTCTTCATTTGGAAATGGATCGGTATTTATCGAGAAATATGTAGGATCTCCGCGCCATATAGAAATTCAGGTGTTGGCAGATACCCATGGAAATATTGTGCATTTGTTCGAGCGTGAATGTTCTGTTCAAAGAAGACATCAAAAAGTAATAGAAGAAGCTCCCTCTGCCGTTCTTACACCAGAAATTAGAGAGGCAATGGGTAAATGTGCTATTGATGTAGCGCGTGCTTGCGATTATGTAGGAGCTGGTACCGTTGAGTTTCTTTTAGATGAAGACAAGAATTTCTACTTCTTAGAAATGAACACCCGACTGCAAGTAGAGCACCCTGTAACAGAGGTGATTACAGGTATTGACTTGGTGAAAGAGCAAATAAAAGTAGCTAGAGGCGAGAAATTAGAATTTACTCAAGATGATTTAAAAATCAATGGACATGCGATGGAAGTGCGTGTGTATGCAGAAAATGCACGTGAGAATTTTGTGCCAGACATTGGAAATTTAAAGACCTACCAAAGACCTTCTGGCCCTGGTATTCGTGTAGACGATGGTTTTGAAGAAGGAATGGATGTTCCAATTTATTACGATCCAATGATTTCTAAATTAATCACCCATGGTAAAGACAGAACTGACGCAATACAGCGTATGATCCGTGCTTGCGAAGATTATCAGATTTCTGGCATTGAAACCACTTTGGATTTCGGGAAATTTGTAATGAAACACCCTGCATTTGTTTCAGGAGATTTTGATACGCATTTTGTTGCAAAGCACTTTAAACCAGAATTGTTAGAGCAAGGAACCAGAGAAGAAGCAGAAATTGCTGCAATTGTGGCATCGGCTTTGTTTGAGGAGAAGAAAGAATCGGCTTTGGTTATAGATGATGGGCAGCCGTCTGAATGGGCAACCAACCGTAGAAATTACAACCGAGGCACATAAAACATGTAATGAGAACCATTTTTTCCGTATTAATTATTCTACTATCAGGGTGCTGGGCATTTGCACAACAGCCTGACGGTTATTTGAGCAATTATGTTGTGATAGATGGAGACACCATTAAACTAACATTTTTAGACGAAGTTATTGTTGTTGACTCACTTTCTCCAATTACCATGGAAGAAAAAAGAGCGTATTACAAGCTGCGCAGAAAAGTACTTAAAGTCTATCCTTATGCTAAAATTGCTGTCGATAGATTGACGGTAATTCAGCAGGAATATGGAGATATCACTAAAAGTCGTAAGAAGAGAAAATACTCTAAAGAGATAGAAAATTTTATTCGCGAAGAGTTTGAAGACGAGCTAAGAGTGCTTACAAAAACTGAAGGACGTATTCTTATCAAGCTACTACATCGCAACACTGGTATTACAGCTTACGATATGATGAAAGATTATAGAGGATGGGTTAGAGCTAATTTTTACCAAGTCGTTGCTCGATTCTATGAGGCGGATATGAAAGAAGAATTTCAACCAACTAAGGTTAGAGAAGATGCTTTAATAGAACATATCTTAAAGAGCTATTTTGCAAAATGCTATCTAATAGAATAATTAGTTTTTAAGCCATTTCAATCTTAGTTTTGCATTCTTTTCTTCGTCTGGTCTCAATATCAAAGTGTCATTTCTAAAAGTGAAATTTCGAATTACGGTAGCATTCCATTCTTTAGGGTTGCTATGGGATATGCGTTGGTGTGTCACTTGACTTTTCGCTATATCAATAGTGTATTTTCCAAAGTAAAGGTAAGACCCTGTTAAATGCTTTAAAGCTTCTAAAGGGATGGTGTCTTGGAAGTTCGGAAATTCTAAATTGAAATTTTCGTACCCTTTCTTAGTTAAATGGAGCGACATATTCTCTGTGGCATCGTACAACAAATAACCTTGCATACCTTCTCTCCATTCTGTCCAATAACCATTGATAGAATCGCGCGTTTCCATAATGTGTAATTTCCAAAGGCCAACAATTGGGTGTTGTTTCGGTTTTTCTTGCTGACAAGAAACCGTGAAAATAGCCGCAGAAATTAGTGTGATTAAAAGAGAGATCTTACGTTTCATAGTGCTTGCTTTATTTGCCACGCGAAGGAAAAGTATTAATTCCAAATCGAAAAGGATAAACGATACAAAATCGGGAGTAAAACCTATATTTGCGCCCTCAAAATAGATTACTATGAAATGTGGAATTGTAGGATTGCCTAATGTTGGTAAATCAACCCTTTTTAACTGTTTGTCAAATGCCAAAGCACAAGCGGCAAACTTTCCTTTTTGTACCATCGAACCTAATGTTGGTGTAATTACTGTGCCAGACGACCGATTGACAAAATTGGAAGAATTGGTAAATCCAGAACGTGTTCAGGCTGCTACAGTAGAGATTGTTGATATAGCAGGATTGGTAAGAGGAGCCTCTAAAGGTGAGGGACTTGGGAATAAATTCTTGGGTAACATTAGAGAGTGTAATGCTATTTTACACGTTTTGCGTTGTTTCGAAGACGAAAACGTAACACATGTTGATGGTAGTGTAGATCCTATTAGAGATAAAGAAACTATCGATATCGAATTGCAGTTGAAAGATTTGGAAGCGGTAGAGAAGCAATTGGATAAGTACACTAAATTATTGCGTACTGGAGACAAAGAAGGTAAGAAGGGTGTTGAGGTATTAGAGAAGTACAAGGCGCATTTAGAAGAAGGGAAATCGGCACGTTCTTGCCCTGTCGAAGAAGAAGAAAAACGCTTTATAACAGAATTGCAATTGCTTACCGTTAAGCCAGTAATGTATGTGTGTAATGTAGATGAGGCTTCTGCAAAAAATGGAAATGCATTTGTAGACAAGGTAAAAGCGACTGTAGCAGATGAAGATGCTGAAATTATTGTTTTAGCAGTTGGTATTGAAGCTGATATTGCGGAGCTAGATAGTTTTGAAGAGCGTGAAATGTTCTTGGGTGATATCGGATTAGAAGAAGCGGGTGTTAATAAAATGATTCGCTCGGCATATACCTTGCTCGACTTACAAACATATTTCACCGCAGGGGTAAAAGAAGTAAGAGCTTGGACCATTCAAAAAGGTTGGACAGCACCGCAAGCTGCGGGAGTAATTCATACAGATTTCGAAAAAGGATTTATTAGAGCTGAGGTAATTGGCTTTGATGATTTTGCAAGCCTAGGTTCAGAAAACGCTTGTAAAGAAGCAGGGAAATTAGGAGTTGAAGGAAAAGAATATATCGTAAAAGACGGTGATGTAATGCACTTCCGTTTTAACGTTTAAATAGCATTTGAAAAAACTGTTCAAAACTCCCAAGAGCCTACGTTGATGGCCTTGGGAGTTTTTTTATTTTTAGGCATCCTATTTAAATAGGACGGATTTATTGCAGAAGAAAATTGGAAGATAAGATGTCAGAAAATCAGTACAACGAAGATAGTATTAGATCCCTTGACTGGAAGGAGCATATCCGCCTTCGTCCGGGAATGTATATTGGGAAATTGGGGGACGGAAGTTCTGCCGATGATGGAGTGTACATTTTATTGAAAGAAGTTTTGGACAACTCTGTCGATGAGTTTGTGATGGGGAATGGAAAGACCATTGATATTTCTATCAAAGAAAAAGTCGTTACCGTTCGTGATTATGGTCGTGGTATTCCCTTAGGGAAAGTAGTTGATGTTGTTTCTAAAATAAATACTGGAGCTAAATACGATTCTAAAGTTTTTAAAAAATCGGTAGGATTAAACGGAGTAGGTACCAAAGCTGTTAACGCACTTTCAGATAATTTTAAGGTACAAGCCTTTAGAGATGGCAAAGCAAAAACAGCCATTTTCGAAAGAGGAGTTTTAGTTGAAGATCCAGAAATACAAGAATCATCGCAAAGAAAAGGAACCAAGGTTACCTTTATTCCGGATAGAAGCATATTTGGAGATTTTAGATATGTGCAAGATTATGTAGCTAAAATGATGTGGAACTATGTGTACCTGAACCCAGGTTTAACTATGGTTTTTAATGGTGAACGATTTTATTCTGAAAACGGATTAAAAGACCTTTTAACCGACACCTTAGACGAAGATCCATTATACCCTATTGTTCACCTACGAGGAGAGGATATAGAGGTTGCTCTTACGCACAGCAAGCATTCTTATTCAGAAAACTACTATTCGTTTGTAAACGGCCAGCATACTACCCAAGGAGGAACGCATTTAGCGGCATTTAGAGAAGCAATAGTTAAGGTGATACGAGATTATTATGGCAAGAATTACGAAGCCGTAGATATCCGTCAATCTATTATAGCTGCGGTAAGTGTAAAAGTTATAGAGCCGGTTTTCGAATCTCAAACAAAAACAAAATTAGGCTCGGCCGATATGGGCCCAGATTTACCATCGTTAAGAGCTTATATACTTGATTTCTTAAAAAATAAACTAGACAATTACCTGCATAAGAATCCAGTCGTTTCTGATACACTGCAAAGAAAAATTCTACAAGCAGAAAAAGAACGAAAAGAATTATCAGGAATAAAGAAATTGGCGAAAGAGCGCGCAAAAAAAGCAAGTCTTCACAATAGAAAATTAAGAGACTGTCGCCAACATTACAACGATACCAAAGCAGAACTTAGATTAGATACAACCATCTTTATTACCGAGGGAGATTCGGCATCAGGATCGATTACCAAATCGAGAGATGTAAAAACCCAAGCGGTATTTAGTTTAAAAGGAAAGCCGCTAAACTGTTATGGTTTAACTAAAAAGGTAGTTTACGAAAACGAAGAGTTTAACCTGTTACAAGCAGCTTTAAATATTGAGGATGGCTTAGAAGATTTGCGATACAATAACATCGTTTTTGCTACCGATGCTGATGTTGATGGAATGCATATTCGTTTGTTATTGATTACGTTCTTCTTACAATTCTTCCCGGATTTGGTAAAAGAAGGACATGTATATATTTTGCAAACTCCGCTTTTTAGAGTTAGAAATAAAAAAGATACTATTTACTGTTATAGCGAGGTCGAAAGAAACGAGGCAAGCGAGAAGCTAGGTGGTAAAATAGAAATTACTCGATTTAAGGGATTGGGTGAAATTTCTCCAGACGAATTCAAACATTTTATTGGTAAGGAAATACGATTAGATCCAGTAATAATTGGAAAAGATCAAACCATTGCCGAATTGCTGTCATTTTACATGGGGAAAAATACACCAGACAGGCAAGAGTTTATTATCGACAATTTAAGGGTAGAGAAAGATTTGTTAGCAGAATAGGATGAGAATAGGTAATCGACAATTAAAGTATTTCTGGAAGCAGCTCTATATTTTTATGGTAATGTTGATTGTGGTAGAATCATACTTCGCATATTTTTTAGAGAATTCTGAATATTCGGCCTTAGCAGGAGGTTATTCTGGATTAATGCTTTCTGGTTTTGTGTTACTCATTATCTTTCTAAGAGTAAGACTATCATTTGCCTTTAACCATTCTAAACCACATGTAAGTTTAATAACAGGGTGGTTTTTATTTGTTAAAAAGCAACGAATTTTTGAAACTCTGCGCGATGCGATTTGGAATTACAGGATCCTTTATTGATTGTTGGTTACAAATAGAATATCTAGAAGACGGTAAGAAAAAACATAAGCGATTTCAAATTAATTATTTAGGTTCTAAAAGCAGGAT
>JBLHRE010000100.1:0-6808 GCA_047625765.1 Flavobacteriales bacterium | reverse complement strand
ATGCAGAAAACTTAAGAAATGAGAGTAAAGAAATATCAAGGATAATTACGGGATTGATTAAATCCTTGAAATAGTACTACGCTTTATTATTTCTTAATCTTTATTGCAACTATTTACTATTGCCTGCCTACTATATCCTAGTACCTTTATCCTTATGAAAAAAATTGCTGTTTTAACATCTGGAGGAGACGCACCTGGCATGAATGCCTGTATTCGTGCTGTTGTGCGTAAAGCTCAGAAAGAAGGTATTGCAGTGGTTGGAATTAAAAGAGGTTATCAAGGTTTGATTGATGGGAATTTTGTTCCCTTAGATTACCATTCCGTAAGCAATATCATTCAAAAAGGAGGAACCATTCTTAAGTCGGCAAGGAGTACTGATTTTATGGAGAAGGAAGGCCGTAACAAGGCATTTGAATTTATCCAAAAGCAAGGAATAGAAGCATTGGTGGTTATTGGTGGTGATGGAACCTTTACAGGAGCTAAGATTTTTGAAGAAGAATTTGGCTTGCCTATAATGGGGGCTCCAGGAACCATAGATAATGACTTGTACGGTACAGATGCTACCATTGGATACGATACAGCCTTAAATACCATAGTCTCTGCGGTAGATAAAATTAGAGATACTGCAGACAGCCATAACCGCTTGTTTTTTGTTGAAGTGATGGGCAAAGACGTAGGATTTATTGCCTTACGATCTGGAATTGCCATTGGTGCCGAAGCGGTATTAGTGCCTGAAACAGAAACAAATATAGAGGCTATTGCCAATATGTTGCACAATAGAACAAAAGACACTTCAGCAATAATAATTGTAGCCGAAGGTGACGAAGCTGGTGGCGCATTTGAAGTTGCCAAAAAGGTGAAATTACAGTTCGATGGTTATGATACGCGAGTATCTATTCTAGGACACTTGCAAAGAGGTGGAAGCCCAAGCGCTTTCGATCGTGTATTGGCAAGTGAGTTGGGTGTCGCTTGTGTGGGTGCGCTTCTTTCAGGTAAATCGGGCAGTATGGCGGGTGTACAAGGCAAGCAAGTAGTATTAACTCCTTTCGGAAAAGCCGTAAAACATCATAAAGCATTGAACCCAGTATTGGTAACCTTATTGGACGTGTTGGCTTAATGAGTATCGCTCCAACATATGCAGACTTAATTGTTCCTGTTCCCGTTCCCAGAACTTTTACTTATTTCATTCCAACAGAATTAAGAGAACAAATTGGTATTGGTCAAAGGGTAGTGGTGCCTTTTGGCAAACGCAAGGCTTATGCTGCTATTGTTGCCAAACTACATCACAATCCACCAAAAGCTTACGAAGCAAAAGATATTGTAGCCATTCTTGATGACATTCCATTAGTGAGCGAGAAGCATATTTCGATTTGGCAATGGGTGGCAGCGTATTATATGTGTGGTATTGGTGAGGTGATGAATGCCGCTATGCCTGCCGTTTTCAAGCTGCAAAGTGAAACTCGTGTTGTATTTAATCCCGATTTTGAAGAAGAGGAAGAGGTATGGAACGATAAGGAGGCAATTGCCTTAGATGCACTGAAACTTTCGGAGGTTCTTAGTATTTCTGATTTGGAATCTATTTTAGGAGTTAAAAATGTGATGCCTACGGTAAAGTCATTGATGGAATCGGGGGTGTTGCACTTAGAAGAAGAGGTTAAGCAACGCTACAAGGTTAAAACAGTCGATTATGTACATCTTAATGTTTCTAACGACAAGGAAGGTTTGGAGTCTGTTTTTGAAGGCTTAAAGAGAGCCCAGAAGCAAAGTCAACTGCTGCTACATTTCTTAAACCTTAGTACTTATGGTAAGAATCCTGTTTTAAAAACAGAACTGCTTCAATCTGATGATTTTACTGCTGGTCATCTAAAGTCCTTAAAAGAAAAAGGAGTGTTAAGGATCAGTTCCGAAGAAATTTCCAGACAAATTGGAAAAGCTGCTGAAGTTGAAGATGCGCTACAATTGTCCGAGAAGCAACAGAAAGCCTTAGCCGAAATTGAAGAGTCATTCATAACAGGCGAAGTAAGTCTATTACACGGTGTTACATCATCAGGTAAAACAGCAGTGTATATCGAACTGATAAAGCAGTTTTTGGATAAGGGTGAGGATATTCTATACTTACTACCAGAGATTGCATTGACCACACAAATTATTCAGCGATTACAGTTTCATTTTGGTGAAAAGGTCTTGGTCTATCATTCAAAACTGAACAATAACGAACGTGCTGATATTTGGAAATCTGTTCATGCAGATAAACCAGGAAGGGTTTTAATTGGCACCCGTTCTAGTGTGTTTCTCCCCATCAAAAAACTAGGGCTTATCATTGTGGATGAAGAACATGAATCTTCTTTTAAGCAACAAGATCCAGCGCCAAGATACCATGCCCGAGACTTGGCTATTGTGCTGGGTGCTAAGTTTAAATGTAAAGTACTGCTTGGGTCAGCAACTCCCTCGATTGAAACACTTTATAATGTTCAATTAAATAAATACGCTAAGATAGATTTAACGGAACGATATGGAGGTGTTGCTATGCCGGAGGTGTCTTTTATCAATATGAAAAAAGCGCGTTTACATAAGATGGTGCAAGGCGATTTTTCGGATGAACTGATTGCTCAAATCACCACCAATATTGCCGATAAAAAACAAATTATTCTCTTTCAGAATAGACGTGGTTTTGCTCCAATGGTCGAATGTCAGTTGTGTGGATGGACACCGCAATGCAAATCTTGTGACATTAGTTTAACCTACCACAAAGCCATACATCGTTTAAAATGCCATTATTGTGGATACAATGAACCCGTGGCACTTTCCTGCGGTTCGTGTGGAGCGGAAGGAATGGTGGATAAAGGATTGGGAACGGAGAAAATAGAGGAAGAATTGCATACTTTGTTTCCTGATATTACTGTGGGGAGGATGGATCAGGATACCACTAGAAAGAAAGATGCTCTACCACAGTTAATAGAGAAATTTGGTTCGGGGGAGATTGATATTCTCGTAGGAACGCAAATGCTTACGAAAGGATTGGACTTTGATAATGTTGGTATGGTGGGTGTTTTAAATGCCGATAATATGCTGCATTTTCCCGATTTTAGAGCTTTTGAGCGCTCTTTCCAATTGTTGACACAAGTTGCGGGTAGAGCAGGTAGAAGAGCTGATGTTGGAAAGGTTTTTATACAAACCTATAATCCAGATCATCCGGTATTAAGAGATGTGGCAAGCCAAGATATTGCTGCTTTATATCAAGAACAAATAGCGGAACGTAAGGCTTTTGGATATCCGCCCATCGTTAGAATGGTACGTATTACCATTAAGCATAAGAATTACCATACCGTTAACGAGGCAGCCGAACTGCTTGCGGGTCCTTTGAGGCAGAAATTTGGCAGACGCGTATTGGGCCCAGAATTCCCTTCAGTTGCCAGAATTCGTAACCTTTATAACAAACACTTCATTTTGAAGTTGGAGAAACAACATGCATCTGGCTTGAAAAAAGACTTACAAGCTATTTTGAATGGTTTCGCACTTCAAGGTGGATATACTTCGGTTAGAATAGTGGTGGATGTAGACCCGTATTAATTCTCTAAGCAAGCCGCCCAGATAACATCTTTGGGTGGTGGTGCTACAACACGCAATGGCTCTTGAGTTACAGGATGTATTAATTCTATGGCTCTTGCATGTAAATGGATACTCGCATCTCTGTTTGGTCGATCAAAACCATACTTTACATCACCCTTTATTGGGCATCCCATATGAGATAGTTGAACTCTTATTTGGTGGTGTCTTCCTGTTTTTGGTAAAACCTCTAACAAGAAAAAAGTCTTCAAAGATTTAATCAAAGTATAGGTCAGTTCCGATTTAGAACTTCCAGTAATTTCTTTCTCGTAAGCCTTAGACTTGTTAAGTTGTTGGTTCTTTTTGAGATACTGAATAAGCATTCCAGATTCTTGTCGGGGCTTTTCCTTAACCACTGCCCAATAGGTTTTCTGTACTTCTCTATCGTGAAACAACTTGTTTAGTCTGGTAAGGGCTTTGGAAGTTTTAGCAAACAAAACCACTCCGGATACAGGTCTATCTATACGGTGTACTGTCCCTAAGTACACTTCGCCCGGCTTATCGTATTTCTTCTTGATATACTCCTTAATAATGTCGCCAAGCGGTTTGTCGCCCGTTTTATCTCCTTGTGAGATATCTCCGGGACGTTTGTTTACAGCTATAATGTGATTGTCTTCGAAAAGAACATCAGGAAAGTACTTGCCCATGTATTAGTATTGCTCCTTTTCGTTTGGAAAATCTTTGCTTTTTACATCCTTAACATATTGCTGCATAGCACCCATCATATCCTCGTATAAATTTAAATAGCGCCTTAAAAAACGGGGGCTAAATTCATGTGTCATGCCAATCATGTCATGTAAAACTAAAACTTGTCCATCAACGCCAGCACCAGCACCAATTCCTATAACAGGAATGTCTATGCTCTGTGCTACTTTAGTGGCTAAATCAGCAGGTATTTTTTCAAGAACAATAGCAAAACAACCTGCTTCTTCCAATGCCTTTGCATCTTCTAATAGTTTGGTAGCTTCCTCCTCTTCTTTTGCTCTTACAGTATAGGTGCCAAATTTATATATAGATTGTGGTGTTAAACCTAAATGGCCCATAACCGGAATTCCAGCTGTAAGAATTCTCTTTACAGACTCTAACACTTCGCTACCACCTTCTAGCTTTACGGCATGACCGCCAGATTCTTTCATAATACGAATAGACGAGGAGAGAGCTTCTTTGGAGTTTCCTTGGTACGATCCAAAAGGTAAATCAACAACCACTAAAGCACGATCAACAGCCCTTACTACAGAAGATGCATGGTAAATCATTTGATCTAAGGTAATAGGTAGGGTTGTTTCGTGACCAGCCATAACATTAGAAGCAGAATCGCCTACTAAAATGACATCCATACCACCACCATCAACAATTTTAGCCATGGTGTAGTCGTATGCGGTTAGCATAGATATCTTTTCACCATTACGTTTCATTTCTTGAAGTACGTTGGTGGTTACCCTTTTGAAATCAGATTTATGAACTGACATTAGTCTTGTTTTTTAGCTTGTTTAACCGGAATTCCCTTCTGAATAAAGGTTCTAACAGGTAATTGATCCAATGCTTCTCCAGTAAACCGCAGATGTACTTGCCTTTATGAGCCCTTCGAATTCTATAATCTCTAAACCTGTTAATGTCTATTATCAATACGTTTCCCACAGACTTAGAAGCCGTTATTGCTATCCCCGTGGATTGCTTTTTTTTCAATCCTGGAGCAATTCTAAGGGCAGGTTTTAAATAGAACTGCTCTATGTTTTTTGGCCAGTAATCCATTAATAAACAATAAGCTCCATTATCATCATTCGAATACATTTCTGATGTTTCAATAGCAGGCCAAGTTTTATCTGGAGCCTTAAAACCGTCAACAAAGAAAGGTATGAATACCCTTTTATGCGCCACTGTATTGAGCGCGAGCAGGCAAAATCCAACAATACATAAAAGACGATTAATCATAGAGAATACCTTGTATTAGGCTTAAAGCAAAGCTACAAATTTTATATATTTGCCGACACTATGAAAAAGCTATTTATTCCTTTATTACTTCTAGCCTCTACATTTATTGCATGCGAGACAGAAGTTGATGTTAATGCAGACTATCAAGACATTACAACAGTGTTTGCTATTCTTGATAGAAATGATGCAACGCATTACTTTAAAATCAACAAAGCATTCTTGGGAGCGGGTAATGCATTTGGTTTCGCTATGGAACCAGATTCTTTGTACTACAGTCCAGAAAGAATCAATGCCAAGTTATATGCAAAGAATATTAATGGAGATACAGTTAAGACTATTCCATTAACTCGCATAGATACGGTTGAAAAGGAGCCAGGTACTTTTGCATATCCAAATCAATTCTTTTATGTAACCAACGAGCCTTTGAATAAGGCTTATTCGTATCATTTAGAAATTGAAAAGGTAGACGAAGGTGAATTTGTAACTGCAGAAACTCCGATTGTCGGTAATGTAAATGTTCGTTTTCCTGGACAAACTAAGAAAATTAATCCTGCTGCAAATTCAAACAAAGTACGTTTTGATCTTGATGCTAGAACTAGAACCTATCAATTGGGGATTCGTTTCAATTATTCTGATGAAGATACCGTTAACAATTTTGAAGTAATGCGTTCTGTGGAATACATTCTTCCTTCTAGGTCTAAAGCTATTGGCGAATCAGAGGAAATAGAATTGGAATACAATGGCGCTGGATTTTTGTCTTATATAGGAAGTAGGATACCAACTCCTTCTTCAAATATTATTCGCCATGCAAAGTCGGTAGATTATAAATTTTATTTGGCATCAAGCGATTTTCAAACCTATTTAGATTTAAATGGTCCTTCGGATGGTATTGTTCAAGAAAGGCCAGAATTTTCGAATATCGAAAATGGTATTGGATTGTTTGCCTCTAGAAACATAGCAGTAGGAGTAGGAGGGTTAGATTTTATTGACTCTTTTAGAGATTCATTATTATGTAGTGATATGACTTCTGATTTGATGTTTACCAAATATGTTGTGAATGCTGCGATTAATGGAATTGACACAATTACCCGCTGCGATCAATAAAAAGTGACTACTTGTCACATTTGACAGGCGAATAAAGCTTGATTTTGCTGCATAACTGACAAAATGTAAAAGATTTATATAAAATTCCCAATGGCATAGCAATTGACTATACCATTGGGAATTTCTTTATTGAAATATTTTTAATCGAAAATAATAGAACAAATGA
>JBLHRE010000099.1:0-6883 GCA_047625765.1 Flavobacteriales bacterium | reverse complement strand
ATGCAAATGGATTTTATACGAACGGCTAGAGCGAAAGGATTGAGCGAACGAAAGGTCTTATTTAGACATGCATTGCCCAATGCCTTAAATCCGGTTATTACAGCTGCTTCGGGTTGGTTTGCATCGATGTTAGCAGGAGCCGTTTTTGTGGAGTATATTTTTGGATGGAATGGAATAGGAAAAAGAATTGTTGAGGCATTAAATACTTTGGATTTACCCATTGTAATGGGATCGGTATTAATAATAGCCTTGATGTTTGTAGTGATAAATATTTTAGTTGATATAATATATGGCTGGCTTGACCCAAGAGTTAGGATTAGCGCAAACAAATAAAAACATGAGAAGAAAGATAGTTGTTGCCAATTGGAAAATGAATAATGATGTTGAAGAAGCGGCAGATTTATTCAATGACATTATAGAGTTTGTTGGAGATATAATTCCTGAAGATGTAGGAGTTGTAATAGCACCACCTGTTGTATACACACAATTGGCAGTAGAAATGTTAGAAGGTTTAGATCAAATTGCATTGGGAGCACAAGATGTAAGTGAAAAACGAAAAGGAGCTTTTACAGGAGAGGTATCAGCATTAATGTTGGCTTCTATTGGAGTAGATTATGCCATGATTGGACATTCGGAAAGAAGAATGTATCATCACGAGACCTCTGAGAATTTGACACGTAAATTTAGACAATGTCAAAACTCGAACATTACACCAATATTTTGTTTTGGCGAATCTTTGGAAGATAGACGTAGTGGATCGTTTTTAGCTATTGTAAAGGAGCAAATTAGTTCTGCACTTTTTGATTTAGAACCAGAAGCATTTCAAAGGGCAGTTTTGGCCTACGAACCTGTTTGGGCTATTGGTACAGGAGAAACTGCAAGTCCAGAACAGGCACAGGAAGTACATGCGTTTGTACGTGAATTGGTAGCTACAAAATACGGTCAAGCAATGGCCAACCAAATGACTATTATTTACGGAGGGTCGTGCAACCCAAGCAATGCTAAAAATATTTTCTCTCAGCCTGATGTTGATGGAGGATTGATTGGGGGTGCATCGTTGGCTGCAAAAGAGTTTGCGAAAATTATCAAGGCATTGTAAGATGAACTATATAGAGTTTGATTTTAAGGTTAGTCCCTTAATCCCGGGTGTGGAAATTTTGATTGCAGAATTGGGAATGACAGGTTTCGAAAGTTTTGTGGAACACGAAACAGGTGTCTTGGCATATATTCAAGAAGATGAATTCAAAGCATCTATTTTAGAAGAGGTTCGTATTCTTACCAATCCGAATTTCGAAATTACTTTTGAACAAAAGGTCATTGAACAACAAAATTGGAACGCTGCTTGGGAGTCTAATTTCGAGCCGATATTTGTTGGCGATAGTTGTGTCGTACGTGCACCTTTTCATCAGTTGGAAAAAGAGTATACTTTCGATTTGATTATCGAACCAAAAATGTCATTTGGTACAGGGCATCACGAAACTACCTCTTTGATATTAGCGCAATTGCTAGAAAAAGATTTGACTAAAAAATCTGTTATAGACATGGGTTGTGGTACTGGCGTACTTGCAATACTAGCCGCAAAGCAAAATGCAAGCCCAGTTTTAGCAATTGATATTGATGAATGGTCTTACGAGAATAGCGTTGAAAATTGCGAGCGCAATGGAGTTCCTCAAATTCAAGTGAAACTAGGGGGCGCTGAGGTTATAGAAGGGTCTTGCGATTTGTTTATAGCTAATATCAATCGAAACATATTGATGCAAGATATGCCGTATTATGTAAAACACATGAATGCTAATGCCACATTATTATTAAGTGGTTTTTTTGAAACAGACATTCCAATTCTTCAGACAGAAGCGGAACAATTAGGTTTGTCTTATGTTGGATTTACTGAAAAGAATCGATGGGTGGCTGTTGAATTTTCAAAATAATATTATGAAAAGAATTTGTTTGTCCCTATTACTGGTTGTGTTTATTCTTGGCAAAAGTTCCTACGCTCAAGAATTCCGATCCTTTAGTATGAATCATGATGAGTTTAAAGAGCAATTGTATAATTTCTTTACCACCTATGATAAAAAATGGGCCAAGCAGCAAACCGAAGCTTTTAATTTGGTTTTTGATACAGAGTTAAGTGTCACACAAAGGGACCAAACCATTCGTGTTGCTAACGTATTATATGCAAAACGTTTAAGACCTTTTCCAGATTTCATAAACTATCTAGAAACAGTAAAAAACTTTGTAAAAAAGCATCCACTGGATTTTAATACTTGGGTAGATGTTTTAGAGACAGAGGGGAAAGGCTGGAGAGGTGCAGAGTTAAAGAAATTTCTTAGTGCAAGTAATGACCTCATCGTTCATAACAGTCTTAAAAATTCCAATTCTTTTCAGTGGAAATACAAGGGAGGTTCTTTTAAATTTTACTTAAAAGATATTGATGGTGAAAAGGTGCCGCATGTAGATTTAGGAGATATTGAGCTGATATTGCAAGATAAATACGATACATCGCGAGTTAGTAATACATCTGGCTCTTTCGATATGTTGGAACATAAATTTCATGGAACTGGAGGTGTAGTAAATTGGGAGCGTGTTGGTTTGAATCAAGATTCCATTTATGCAGAAATAACCCGTTATACCTTAAACGTAAACAAGCCAGAGTTGAATGCTGATTCTGTTACATTGTATTCTAAGTATTATGTTGACAGACCATTATTAGGGCATTTAGAAGAGAAATTAAGCGCCAACCATAGTGGTAATTCAAAGTATCCGGCATTCGATTCGTACGAGAAAAGAGTAGCTATAAAACGAGTAGCAGAAGGGGTTAGTTTTTCGGGTGGATTTTCGGTAGGTGGTAAGATGTTTTCTGGTTTTGGTGATCAAGATTTTAAAGCAATTATCGAATTTTCTAAAGACGGACAACGCGTATTAAAAGCAGAATCCTACAATTTCGCAATTAGCGATGATCACATTGATGCTTCTCAAGCAAATATATCGCTTTATGTTGCAGATGATTCAATTGTGCACCCACAGCTTGCACTTAGATTTAATATTAGTGACCGGTCTGTAAGTCTTAAGCGAGGTACGCAAGGAATAGATAAAGCGCCTTTTGTGAACACCTTGCATGGTGTTGATATGCATTTCGATGAAATGCAATGGGATATGGATTCTGATTCATTGTTGCTTTCGAATAATAAAAGAGGAGCACAAAAGGCAGCTGTTTTCGAATCAATCAACTTCTTTTCGTTAGAACGTTATACCGCAATGCAAGGAATGGATGTACGTCATCCGCTGTATGAATTGAAAAAGATGTCGGATTCTTATGGAAGTAGAGATTTTTATGTTTTTGATGTAACCCATCAAATGAAAATGCGAGAAGGTCCAGCAATTAATATGTTAATGAATATGGCCATTTCTGGCTTCCTAACTTTCGACCTAGAAACAGGAAAAGTTCATCTTAACAATAGAATGTTCGATTTTTTAGACGCGCGAGAAGAAAAACGTGATTACGATAAAATTCAATTTGTATCGTCCACAAAAAAAACAAACAATGCATTAATCAGCTTGTTGAATTACGATATGCACATAAACGGTGTAAGTAAATTGCAATTAAGCGATTCGCGAAATGTATTTATCTACCCTTATGGTCAGGAATTAACACTTAAGAAGAATAGAGATTTCTATTTTGATGGGAAAATTGTTGCGGGGCGTTTCGAGTTTTATGGGCAAGGACATAGTTTTAGTTACGATACTTTTAATATTTCTATGCCGCAGGTCGATTCTATGCGATTTTATGTTCCAGAACAACATAAGACCTACGAAGAAGGAGAGCCTGTTCCTTTAGTAGCTGTTAAAACAGTTTTAAGGGACATGACAGGTGTATTGGAAATAGATGGTTCTGATAATAAATCCGGATTGGAAGAATTGGAACAGTATCCAAGATTTCAAAGTGGAAGTAGAACCTACGCTTTTTACGATAAGGCACAGAATGGAGCTTATAGTAAGGATGAGTTTTTCTTTCAGGTGGAGCCTTTCTTGATTGAATCTTTAGATGATTTTGAAACCAAGGATTTAGAGTTTTCAGGAACCATGAACTCTGCTGGAATATTTGGAGATTTTGCTGAGGGATTAAAAGTGCAAGAGGATTATTCTTTGGGATTTGTTAAGAAAACTGGACCAGAAGGAATATCAATGTACGAAGGAAAAGGAACCTTTATGAATGATATTACACTTAGTAATAGCGGGCTTCAAGGTGGAGGAGAATTGGATTATTTGACAGTAAAAGCCATTTCAGATACCTTCTATTTTACACCAGACTCTACCATTGGTGTGGCTAAAACATTTACAGTTCAAGAGCAGTTAGGGCTTGTTGAACACCCTAAGGCATCAGCAAATGCAGTGGATATCTTGTGGATGCCCAAGGCAGATAAAATGATTGCGACCACCACTGCAGCTCCTATGGCTGTCTTTAGACAAGAGGCAAAGTTAGAAGGGGCGATAACGGTAAGCCCTGATGGGGCCATTGCACAAGGCGATCTGCGATTTTTGGATGCAAGATCAAAATCCAATAAATTTGACTTAAAGCACAATTCCTTTCGCTCGGAATCTGCCAGTGTCGATATGCAGGAATTTGAGCTAGGGTTCTGGGGTGTATCTATTTCCGATGCCAAAACATCTGTAGACTTTACAGACAGAGTGGGTGTGTTCCAATTAAATAATGATGATGATAAATTAGAATTTACCAGCAATCAATATTCCTGTTACATGGATAATGTACAGTGGAAAATGGATGATGGAATCTTAGATATTTCGCAAGGAGCAAGTACGAACGCTCCTTTGGTATCGACCAATTCAAGTCAAGATGGTTTGATGTTTAAAGCAGGAAGAGCGAGGTATACGTTATCTGAATACTTATTAGAGGCCTACGAGGTAGACCATATTGATGTTGGAGATGCACGATTGTTTATACCTGAAAAGTATGTTTCTATAGGGAAAGAGGCTAATATGGCACGCTTTACGGGAGCAACTATTAGTGCTGATACTGCCAGTTTACAACATGAAATATATGACGTTGAGGTAAAGATTAAGGGGAGACTGAACATAGAGGGAAAAGGTGTTTACGATTATGTGGCAGCAGACGGAGATAGACAATCAATTAACCTAGATCAATTGCTAATAGGAAGTGATAAACGTTTTGTAGGTACAGGTACAGTTGAACAATCTAGTGACTTTGCCTTAAGCCCACAATTTGACTTTTATGGTGATGTTAGTTTGTATTCTGTAGACCGATACTTACATATGTCTGGTCAGACTAAATTAAACCAGAGTTGTAAGCGGATAGAAACGGCATGGATTCCTTTTAAATCTGTGATTAACCCTGGTAATATTCAGATTGATTTAGCCTATGTCGATGAGGTTTTAGGTGTTGATAGTATTCTTACGGGGGTTGCAATGGATCACGCTACCAAAGAGCTTTATGTATTGTTGTTGGCCACAAAGCATAAGGCAGCAGATGTATTAATAACTAAAGCGAAAGGATTTATTGCTTACGATATAGAAACAAAAACATTTAGGGTAAGCTCTAAAGCGAGATTAAAGGATGAAACGAGTGTAGACGCATCTTGGATACTTGATGAAAGTACGTGTACCATTACTGCTGAAGGTCCAATTGATTTAGGGAACAAAACAGGTCAAGTTCAAATGTCTCAATATGGAGTTTTAAACTATAATTTAAACTCGGGAAAATTAACTACAGATGTCTTTATGATGCTAGACTTCTTCTTTGATGGATCTGCAATAGAGTTTATGCATGGTAAAATAATGGAAGAGCCTTTGTTGCAAGCGGCAAATTACACCAAATCAACAACCAAAAAGGCAATTCAACATTACTTAGGAAAGAAGGAAGCAGAGCAAGTTTTAGAAGATTTATACCAGTATGGCGAATTAAAAAAGACTCCAAATGCATTTAAACAAACGATGGTTTTGCCAAATGTTTCTTTAAAATGGGTCAAAGAAGAAAAATCGTGGGTTTCAGAAGGAAGTATAGGAATATCTAACCTGGGAGAGCAAGGTGTCAATCGTAAATTAAACGGATCCATTGTATTAGAGAAAAAAGATACAGAAGATGAGTTGTATCTATTCTTTAAGGCAACTTTACAGAATTATTATTTCTTTAATTACCGAAGAAATTTAATGGAGAGTTTATCGTCTTGGCCAGAGTATACAGAAATGCTTCGAGACATCGACCCTAAGAAGCGCAAAATGAAGACTTCAGCTAACGAATCGGCTTATTCATTTGGCCCTTTAAACGTAATAAGAAGGCTGGATAGTTTCTTAGATAGGTACTAGATGATGGATAGTATAGAAAGGCTTTTCATAGGTAGGATTATTTTGAATAAATTGCCGCCCGAAATATGATGAGTCTATTAGCCATTTTTATTGCCTATTTATTAGGATCGATCGCAACTTCAGTTTGGGTTGGGCAAGTGTTCTATAATAAGGATGTACGCGAGTATGGTTCTGGAAATGCGGGTGCTACCAATACTTTTAGGGTGCTTGGCGTTAAGGCAGGAATACCTGTTTTACTTATTGATGTGCTAAAAGGATGGTTGGCTGTAAAGCTGCCATATTTGATAGAAGCAGTGCCAAATACCACCGATTTTCAGCTTGTTTTAGGAATTACAGCTGTAATTGGACATGTTTTTCCGGTTTATGTAGGATTTAGAGGAGGCAAAGGAATAGCTACATTACTTGGGGTATTGATTGGAGTTCATCCTGAGGCTGCGGGTTTATCAATGCTTTCGTTTTTATTGATATTCTTAATAACTAGGTATGTTTCATTAAGCTCAATAATTGCCGCTATAGGATTTCCTGTTTGGATTGTGATTTTTTA
>JBLHRE010000098.1:0-6892 GCA_047625765.1 Flavobacteriales bacterium | reverse complement strand
GCAACCCTACAAAAGGGTGATTCGAAAAACTATACGAAAGTGATTAAGATGATAAAGTCTGATAAGACTGGATCTTACTCTTTTAAGGAAGAAATGGTAACTAAGGACAAAGTAAACGACTTCTTTAAGAAGTAGGCTTTGTTGTATCTAAAATTTTAAAAGCTTCTTTCTATTCAAGAAAGAGGCTTTTTTGGTATCTATACTATGGCACTTTTTAATCTATTCGGAAAAGAGAAAAAGCAGCGATTAGACAAGGGATTAGAGAAAACAAAAGAAAGTTTTTTCTCTAAAATGGCTCGGGTTGTTGCTGGTAAATCTAAGGTTGATGATGAGGTTTTAGATGAGTTGGAAGAGGTTCTAATTACTTCTGATGTGGGAGTAAATACAACCCTAAAAATTATCGAACGCATCCAAGCTCGTGTATCTAAGGGTAAATACCTTGGAACAACGGAACTGAATGGAATTTTAAAGGAGGAGATTGTAAGTCTGTTAGATGATAACGAACATGGAACGACTAATTCTTTAGAGTTGCCTTTGTCCAATGACCCTTATGTAATAATGGTAGTTGGTGTAAATGGTGTTGGTAAAACAACAACAATTGGAAAACTAGCATATCAGTATAAGAAAGCAGGGAAATCGGTTATTCTTGGAGCAGCCGATACTTTTCGTGCAGCGGCAGTGCAGCAGTTAACTATTTGGAGCGAACGTGTTGGAGTGCCAATTGTACAACAGGGACAAGATGCAGATCCTGCTTCTGTTGCATTTGATACTTTACAATCGGCAAAGGCTAGTAAAGCAGATGTTGTTATAATAGATACTGCTGGAAGATTGCACAATAAGACTAACTTGATGAATGAGCTTTCTAAGGTGAAGCGTGTTATGCAAAAAGTTATTCCTAATGCACCACATGAAATCCTTTTGGTCTTAGACGGATCTACAGGCCAGAATGCAGTAGAGCAAGCTAGACAGTTTGTGAAAGCTGCTGAGGTAAATGCTTTGGCAATTACCAAATTAGATGGAACGGCAAAAGGTGGAGTTGTTATAGGAATTTCTGATGAGTTTAAAATTCCTGTGAAATTTATAGGTGTTGGTGAAGGAATAGAAGATTTGCAGGTTTTTAATAAATATGAGTTTATCGATTCTCTATTCAACGGATAGAAAATATTAAGAAAAATAATATGCGTACAAAGCAAATAAAGAACAATAAAATCAATGTCATTACTCTTGGATGTTCTAAGAATGTATATGACTCTGAAGTGTTAATGGGCCAATTAAAAGCCAATGACATGGACGTTGTTCACGAAGCTGAAGAGGGTAATATTATTGTAATTAATACCTGTGGCTTCATTGATAATGCGAAGGAAGAATCGGTAAACACGATATTAAATTACGCGCAGAAAAAAGAAGCAGGAGAAGTAGACAAAGTTTTTGTAACAGGATGTTTGTCTGAACGTTACATGCCTGATTTGAAGAAGGAAATTCCAAATATTGACGATTATTTTGGAACGAGAGATCTTCCTAAATTATTGAAAGCATTAGGAGCAGATTACAAGCACGAATTGGTAGGTGAGCGTTTAATCACTACACCAATGCACTATGCATATTTGAAAATTGCTGAAGGTTGCGATAGACCTTGTTCATTTTGCGCTATACCTTTAATGCGTGGAGGTCATAAATCCACTCCAATTGAAGATTTAGTAATTGAAACTAAAAAGTTAGCCGCTAAAGGGGTTAAGGAATTGATTCTTATAGCACAAGATTTAACCTATTACGGATTAGATATTTACAAAGAACGTAAGTTGGCAGATTTGTTACGCGCACTTTCTGATGTGGATGGAATTGATTGGATTCGTTTACACTATGCATTCCCTACGGGTTTCCCTATGGATGTATTGGATGTAATGAACGAAAGAGATAACATCTGTAACTATATTGATATTCCTTTGCAACATATTGCAGACCCTATTTTAAAGTCTATGCGAAGAGGTACAACTCGTGCAAAGACTACAGAGTTGTTACGTACATTTAAAGAGAAATGCCCTAATATGGCTATTCGTTCTACTTTGATTGTGGGTTATCCTGGAGAAACTCAAGAAGATTACCAAGTCTTGAAAGATTGGGTAAAAGAAGTACGCTTAGATCGTTTAGGTGTATTTGCATATTCTCACGAAGAAAACACCCATGCTTACAAATTAAACGATGATGTTCCTCAGGATGTTAAAGAAGCAAGGGCGTCTGAAATTATGGAGATTCAATCGCAAATATCTTGGGAACTGAATCAAGAGAAAATTGGTAAGGAATTTAAAGTGTTGATAGACAGAAAAGAAGGTGCTCATTTTGTAGGAAGAACAGAATTTGATTCACCTGATGTAGATAATGAAGTCTTAATCGATGCAAATGAGTATTTTGTACGAGTAGGTGACTTTGTTAATGTTAAGGTTACTGAGGCACAGGATTTTGATTTGTACGCTACTCCTTTAGATTAAAATATTTAAAACATACCCATATGAACAATCAGTTTGAAGTAGAATCTTATTCTTTTAGAGAGTCAGGTTTCTTTTCAAATTTGATGTGTGATTATCTAGAGCAAAAGGAAAGTCTGAAACACTTAGTGGATGGCTTTCCTTCTTTTGATTCTATTTTATCCAAAGCTGCATCTCGTCAAACACTTCCTTTAGAAAGAGAGGTCTTAGTTGCGAGTATCCAAAAACAGTATGAAACTCAAGGACTACTAAACGATAGGGTTGCCCAGCAATTAAGTCTTTTATCCAAAAACAATTCTTTTACCGTAACCACGGGGCATCAGCTCAATATTTTTGGGGGACCATTATACGTTATCTATAAGATTATTGATGTTTTGAAGTTGGCGCAAGAATTGACGTCACAATCTAAAGGCAAGCATTTCATTCCAGTCTTTTGGATGGCTTCTGAAGATCATGATTTTGATGAAATTGCGAACTGTAAAGTTAATGGCGAAGAGATTCTTTGGGAGACCCATCAGAGTGGAGCTGTTGGCCGCATGCATTTACAGGAATTCTCTTCGGTACTAGAGCAATATAAAAACCTTTTAGGCTTAGGAGTAGATACTGCTGAATTGCAGCAACTCTTTCAAAAAGCTTACAGTAAAAAACATACGCTGGCGCAAGCTACCCGTTATTGGGTGGCAACACTTTTTAAGGATAGCAATTTACTTATCATAGATGGCGATGATGTTTCCTTAAAAGCCTTGTTTACACCTGTTATAAAAAAAGAATTAGAGGAAAGTTTGGTTGAAAAATCGATAAGCCCAACCAATACTTTTTTGAAAGACAACTATCACGTTCAGGTAAACCCAAGGGCAATCAATCTATTTTATTTGGATGATAGTATTCGTGATAGAATAGAAAGAACCGAAACTGGTTTTGCTTTGGTTGGCAAAGTTAAGGCTTGGACCAAAGATGAGCTTTTAGAAGAATTACAAAATCATCCAGAACGATTTAGCCCAAATGCTTTGATGCGCCCTATGTATCAAGAATGTATATTGCCCAATATTTCTTATACGGGAGGTGGCGGAGAGCTGGCTTATTGGCTGCAATTAAAAGCATCTTTTAATGCATTCAATATTTCTTTTCCTATTTTATTAATGCGTAATTCTTGGCAATTTACAGATCAGAAGGTTTTTGACCGTTTGAGTAAAACGGGTGTTTCTGGAATAAATTTTTTCCAAGACAGAACAGAATGGGAGCAAGAGTTTATTTCCAAAATACATGGAGAGCAATTGCAATTGGATCAAGAGAAGGTGTCGTACCAAGACTTGATTACTTCTATGAAATCAATTGCATCTGGTTGGGATGCAGGAATGGAAAATGCCTTGGATGCAGAACAAGCCAGAATACAAGGCTCTTTTAAGCGATTAGAAAAAAAGCTAAAAGCAGCAGCTAAACGTAAATCAAAAGAAGAAATAGAATATTATCACCGTTGGATGGATCGTCTATTTGATCCTTCGGGATTACAAGAACGTAACGAAAGTTTGGCATCGATGTATGGAATTCATGGCGCCAATTGGTTGAAATATTTATTGGACAATACCCATCCAGTTCAAACAAAATTCCACTTGGTAAAGGTCAAATCAAATTAGGAAAAGGTGTATTTTTGCACCTTCAAAATATCAGACAAATAAGAACACTACAATAAAGCAGCATGCAGGAAGAATCCATTTTAATCTTAGATTTCGGTTCACAGGTAACGCAATTGATTGCGAGACGTTTACGTGAATTAAATGTGTATTGTGAAATTCATCCTTTCAATAAGGTTCCTAAAATTACTAAGGAAATTAAAGGTGTAATTCTTTCTGGAAGCCCATGCTCGGTTCGTGAAGCGGATGCTCCTAAGATTGATTTATCTGAAATCAAAGGCAAATTACCATTGTTAGGAATTTGCTTTGGAGCACAATATTTGGCGCATAATTTTGGAGGAGCAGTAAAGGCTTCCAATACCAGAGAATATGGTCGTGCTAATTTGTCATTTGTAGACAATGGATCTAGGTTAATGCATGGCGTGAGCGATGATTCTCAGGTTTGGATGAGTCATAGCGATAGTATTGCAGTGGTGCCTGATAATTATAAAATTATTGCAAGCACAAAAGATGTACACGTAGCTGGATTTCACATCGAAGGAGAAGATACTTACGCGATACAGTTTCACCCAGAAGTATACCATTCTAAAGAAGGTGCTACGGTATTAAAAAACTTTGTAGTTGATATTGCGGGTTGTTCTCAGTCTTGGACACCAGATAGTTTTGTGGATACTACCGTTGCCGAATTGAAGGCGAAGATTGGTGAAGAAAGAGTTGTTTTAGGGCTTTCTGGAGGTGTAGATTCTTCTGTTGCAGCTTTGCTTTTACATAAAGCTATTGGCACGCAGTTGCATTGTATTTTTGTAGATAACGGATTGCTTCGTAAGAACGAATTTGAGCAAGTTCTGGAGCAGTACGAAGGTTTAGGCTTGAATGTGAAAGGTGTAAATGCAAAGGATTTATTCTATAAGGAATTAGAAGGACTGACTGATCCAGAGAAAAAGAGAAAAGCAATTGGTAAGGTCTTTATTGATGTTTTCGATACAGAATCACATTTGGTAGAAAATGCACAATGGTTGGCGCAAGGAACTATTTACCCAGATATTATTGAGTCTGTATCGGTAGGAGGACCTTCTCAAACTATTAAGTCGCATCACAATGTGGGTGGTTTGCCAGATTTCATGAAATTGAAAATTGTTGAGCCGCTTAAAGCATTATTTAAAGATGAGGTTAGGCGCGTTGGTCGTTCAATGGGCTTGCCAGAAAATCTTTTAGGGCGACATCCTTTCCCTGGTCCTGGATTAGGAATCCGTATTTTGGGAGATATTACTCCTGAAAAAGTAAGTATTCTACAAGAAGTAGATCACGTATTTATTCAAGGATTAAGAGATGCAGGATTGTATGATAGTGTTTGGCAAGCAGGAGCAATGTTATTACCTGTACAGTCTGTTGGTGTTATGGGAGATGAACGAACTTACGAAAGAGTAGTTGCTTTAAGAGCCGTTGAATCTACCGATGGTATGACAGCAGATTGGGTGCATTTGCCATACGAGTTTTTGGCAAAAGTGTCTAATGACATTATTAATAAAGTGAAAGGTGTAAATAGAGTAGTATATGATATCAGCTCTAAACCACCAGCAACTATCGAGTGGGAATAGTTAAACACCTAGATTAATATAAAAAGACCTTAGCACATGTTTTATATTTGTTAAGGTCTTTGTACTTTTCAAGTATCCAAATTACACCTATGAAAATCAATAAGTTCGTCATTTTTGTTTTTGTGTTCATCACTACTGTTCTCGCAGAAAAGAGTATGGCTCAAATCTTCGGTAACCGCACCAAGTACAAAACTCACGAAGTAAAACAGAAGGAAACCGTTTACGGTATTTCTAAAATGTATGACCTTACTATTGATGAATTGTACAAGCATAATCCTGAAGCGAAAAAAGGCTTACTTATAGGTGGCAGTCTATTGATCCCAGAAAAAAAGTGGTCAAGACACACTCAAGATGAAAATGAAATAGGTGAGTATACTATTCAACCTATGGAAACATTTTACTCATTGTCTAAGAAATTTGAGATGCCCATCTCTAAATTAATAGAGTTAAATCCGGCTTTAAGAATGGGTCCAAAAGTTGGTCAGGTTATTAAAGTTAAGGCTAATTTAATAATTGAAGACACAACAGGAGTACCGATAGACTCCATTAAAATCTCGTTAAATACAGACTCTGTAGATTTGATGGATGTGCAAATACCTAGAATTGTAAAGACATTGAAGCCTAAATATAAGGTTGCCATTCTACTACCATTGTTTTTAGAAGAGAACGATACTGTTATGGTTTATAACGATTCTCCGGAGAAATTGATTTATCAGAAATCAGAAATTGGAGTTGAAGTTTTGATGGGTATAGAATGTGCTATCGATTCATTGAAGAAGTTAGGATTGACTTTGGATGTTTATTTATTAGATACTAAAAACAAACCAGAGCGTTGTGTCCAGTTAGCCCGATCTCCATTAATAAAAAGTATGGATTTGATTATTGGTCCTTTGTTTTCTAAAAATTTGAAACCTGTTGCAGGCTTGCTAAATAGAGATTCTGTGCAGGTATTAAATTTATTTTCTAAGAACTTAGATTTGGTAAATACCTATACAAATGTATGGCAGTGTACCCCATCGGAGCGAGAAGAGACTGCTGCCTTGGTTAACTATATTAATGCCAATTGTCCAAAAAAAAATGTGGTATTAATTAGACAGGATGACCCAAGTCAAAAACTCTGGGCAGACTATGCTAGAAAGTATTTAATGCAAAGAGATAGTTTAGATACTTTAAGCATACA
>JBLHRE010000097.1:0-7005 GCA_047625765.1 Flavobacteriales bacterium | reverse complement strand
CCACCGTCAAGAAATAATTCACAGAGCCAATGCCAAAGAAAAAGGCATTAGTCTTACTTTCAAAGTAGATGACAAACTACCCGCTAATCTTTATGGCGATGTAACACGTTTATCTCAGGTGCTAACCAACTTGCTAAGCAATGCTATAAAATTTACCAAAGAAGGAAGTGTAAGTCTCGATGTTTCTCAATTAGAAGTGAGTAATAATAGTATGAAAATCCTTCTTAAAGTTACAGACACAGGCATAGGAATACCTGAAAACAAAAAAGATAAGATTTTCGAAAGCTTTACTCAAGTTCAACAAGATAATAACAGATTGTACGCAGGAACTGGATTGGGCTTAAGCATTGTTAAGAATATTGTGGATTTGATGGAAGGTGAAATCACTATTGAAAGTGAGGTCAACAAAGGAACTTGTTGCAACCTTATTATCGATTTCCCAATTAAAAAAGATGCGTCTGCCAAAATCGAAGAGAAACCGAAATCTAGCATCGAAAAAGTTTCGTTAGAAGGCTACAAAATACTTCTAGCCGAAGACAACCTTCTTAACCAGCAATTGGCCTTAAATGTGCTTAAAAACAGGGGTGTTGCAGTTGATGTAGCTGATAACGGACAGATTGCTTTGGATATGCATAAAAAGAATGACTATGACGTTATTCTTATGGATATTCAAATGCCAATTATGGATGGAATAGAAGCAACCATGCATATCCGCTCTTTGGAAAACAAACGAAAAGCTCAAATTCCAATAATCGCCTTAACTGCTCATGCCTTAGAGAATGAAAAGGACGAATATTTGGCAAAAGGGCTAAACGAAGTATTGTCTAAACCTTTTAAACCCGATGAATTGGCATTTGTAATTGCCGCTCATGGTAAAAAACAGGTGAAATTAGCTACGCCAGATAATACAACAATAGACAAAGAATTGGATATGAATAATGATGGACCATATGATTTAAGCAATCTTAGAGCTATGACAGGCAGTGACCACGCATTCTTTATACAGATGATAAAGATCTTTATGGAGGACGGCCCAGTGAGTTTAGAAGTTATTGATAAAGCAATTGAAGATCAAAATATTGACACTTTAAATAAGGAAAGTCATAAATTTAAAAGTAGTCTAAAAACTATGGGCCTAGTAAAATCTGGAATGGCGGCAAAATCTTTAGAAGATTGCATAGAACAGGATATAAGTCTTGCAGATAAAAATGCACATCTAAAAACCATTAAAGATGAGGTGCTACAATTTATTGAATATGCGACCAAGCATATCATATAAGGCTAACATTCTGGGCAGAAATCTGGCCCTTTGGTCAACTTACAGGCAAATACCGCCAAAACAGCACCCAAAGTAGTAACTATCAAATACATCCATAAGTGCTCTGTATGCCCGCTCATTATGGCTGGAGCTAAAGACCTAGCAGGATTCATAGAAGCGCACGAAACAGGCCCTCCAAACATTGCCTCTAAACCTACTGTTGCGCCAATTGCAGCTCCTGCCATCATTCCAGTTTCCTTTGCTCCTGTTGATACATTAAGAATAACATACATCAATATAAAAGTCATAATAAATTCGAAGAGTGCACTTTGCCAAAGTGAACCTGCGGGAATGGTGGCACCCAAAAATTCGCTTGTAGGAAATGACAGTTTCATTAATGCGCTGGCCACTATTGCACCCAAGCATTGTGCAACAATGTATTTTAGCAAGTCCTTCTTACCGAACTTCTTAGCTACTCAAAAAGCAGCACTTACCGCTGGGGTTCAAATGTGCCCCGAAGTCTCTCCTAGTGCGTAAATCATAGCCATAACTACCATGTCAAAGGTTAAGGCAATACCTACATGACCAATGGTACCCCCATTTCTTGATTTACAACAATTGCACCCAACCGGCAAAAACAAGAAAAAAGGTTCCAATAAACTCTGCAATATACTTTCTCATCTCTAGTTATTTAAAATAAGGTAGAAGCTTACTCATTATCAAATCAGTAGGATGGCATGGTTTACCTGTTTCCATAGAAACAAATACCAGTACTACTTCACCCATATTCAACAGTACACCTTCTGCATTTTTACATTCAAAGGTAAATGTGATACGTGTGCTCGGAAGCTCTTCAATCTTAGTGATAATAGTTAGCTCATCATCATAATATGCAGGTTTCACGTATCGAATTTTAAAATCCAATACCGGCAGCATTACACCACTCTCTTCTAGCTGCTTATACGAAATACCTAAGCTACGTATCAACTCTACCCTACCAATCTCATAGTACTGCGCATAATTACCATAATACACATAACCCATTTGATCGGTCTCGGCATACCTTACCCTAAGTTTACTCTCGTGCTGATACATGCTTCTATTATTTGTTGCAAAAGTAAGCAACCACATTATACATAGCTGCAAAGCATTCGATATATTCGTGCTTCTATGATAAGTCGTATAACATCTGCAAATTCTAAAACAAGAAGAGCCTTTCTAAAGAATGCTTCTCTGGCTTTTCTGAGTATGTCCTTTCTTCCAAAAACCTTAATTGCTAATTATGCTACATATCCTTTTAATATTATTATTGCAAATGCCTTAAACTATAATCACCCAGAAGGCATCTACTCGAAAATTAAGTTTAATCCATCTTCTCAATTGTTATTTTATGCAGGGAACTTAATACGCGGAAACTCTAAAAAGATACTTGAAGTAAAAAAAATGGTTTCCGTTTTCAATCAATTTCACGCCATCCATTTTGGACCACAAGAATTAAAACTTCCATTTGACTTTCTTTCGGACTTACTAACAAAAGCAAAACAGAAAACCATAATTTCCAATTATAGGTTCGCCAATTTAGCGCTAGAAAATAACCGCATTGATTATCAAATTATTCACTTTAACAATCAGAAAATAGGCATCTTTGGGCTAGGGAATAACCCCTCATTATATCTCCCTGAAAATCAAGTAGAAAAAATTGAATTTTTGGATATAATTGAGTCAAGTAAGCGGATGGAATTTGAATTAAAAAACAATCAGAATTGCAATCAAATTGTTTGCTTTTCAAGTCTGTTTAGGAAAGGTCCTCAAAACGAGATTGTTGCATTGCTTTACCGAGAGTTAAACTTTACTGTGATAATAGAAACCGAGCATCAAAGGTAACAAGCAAAAATGCGTCAAGGCCAATAATAATAAGGGTTTAGATGTAACTAATACATGATTATACAGCCAATTCACTCGTTCTATATTTACACTTTTATTCGTAATCTCACAAGATATATTTTACATTTTAAGTGGTAATGCATAGCTGTTTTGACGGTTATAATTTGGTGAAAAAAAACTTAATAATCAATACCTAAAATATTTTTTTTTCAACTTTTTTATAAACACATTTGCCATCAGAGTAAACCACGGTTCTCAACTCTAATTACAAAGTTTAATTAACCTACTTTTAACCAGTATCTAATGAATCGAACACCAGAAACTGTATGGAACAATTGTCTACAATTCATCAAGGATAATATTACCCTTGCTGCCTTTGATACTTGGTTTCTTCCGGTAAAGCCTTTAAAGCTTACTGGAAGTGTATTAAGTGTACAGGTACCCAGCAAATTCTTTTATGAATATTTAGAAGAACACTTCCTTAAGTTATTGCGTTCTGCGATTAGAAAAGAAATTGGCCCAGACGCGAAGTTGGTGTACAGTATTGTAATGGAAAACACTTACGGAAACTCTCAACCTTTTACGGTTAAGATTCCTAGTGCAACCAGAGGTCCTGTTAAAAACCCTAATGTGCCTATGCCTGTAGAAGTTGGTGGGAACGGTGTTAAAAACCCTTTCGTTATACCTGGATTAAAAAAGGTTACTGTTGAGTCTCAATTAAATGCAAACCTAACTTTCGAAAGTTTTATCGAAGGAGATTGCAACCGTTTGGCAAGATCTGCCGGTTTTGCAGTTTCTAACAAACCTGGCGGAACTTCTTTTAACCCACTATTGTTATATGGTGGTGTTGGATTAGGGAAAACGCATTTAGCACATGCTATTGGAATTGAGATTAAAGAAAAGTATCCTGAGAAAACTGTTTTATATGTTGCTGCCGAGAAATTCACGGCTCAATTTATAGAATCAATAAAAAATAATACCAGAAACGACTTTGTTCATTTCTACCAAATGATTGATGTACTAATTATTGATGACGTACAATTCTTTGCTGGTAAAGACAAAACACAAGATGTATTCTTCCATATTTTCAACCACTTGCACCAACACGGTAAGCAGATTGTATTAACATCCGATCGCGCACCTGTAGACATGCAAGGAATGGAGCAGAGATTACTCTCTCGTTTCAAATGGGGGCTTTCGGCAGATTTGCAATTGCCAGACCTAGAAACAAGAATAGCCATCTTAAACAAGAAAATTTATGCCGATGGTATAGAAATGCCTAACGAGGTTATCGAATACTTGGCATACTCTATTACAACAAACATTCGCGAATTAGAAGGCGCACTTATATCATTGCTAGCTCAATCATCGTTAAACAAGAAGAAAATCACTCTTGATTTGGCGAAACAAATGATTGACAAATTTGTAAAAAACAATACACGTGAAGTTTCTATAGACTACATCCAAAAAGTGGTATGCGACTATTTCGATATGCCTATAGAATTGTTGAAGTCTAAAACTAGAAAACGTGAAATTGTTCAAGCAAGACAATTGGCAATGTACTTCTCTAAGCAGCTTACCAAGAACTCTTTAGCGAGTATTGGTGCGCAATGTGGAGGCAAAGATCACGCTACTGTTTTACATGCCTGCAGAACGGTTAACAACCTTGCAGACACCGACAAGCGATTTAAAATATATGTAGAGGATCTTAAGAAGAAACTTACATTATCATAATATTTAGGGACGCTTTTAGCGTCCCTTTTTTATTTCTATAAAACCCTTACAGAAATTCCTAGAGTTTCACTTTCCGTTCCCTAAATCACAGAAGCCAATTTCTTCATTAATTGGTCTATGCGGCCTTCTACAAAGAGATTACCTAAACTACCCTGATTTGGGTTTGGCTATACTTCCAGAATACGAAAAGATGGGCTACACAAAATAAGCTGGTCTGCTTTGGATGGAATGCGTAAGAGCAAATTTATAACCATCTAGACTCGAAGCCATCACAAGCCCTAGCAATAATGCTTCGAAAGGTGTACTGCAAAGTTTGGGTTTTAAAGCTTACACGCCTGTAATTGAGCAAAATAACAGTTCATATTTCTCTTTAAAACAGCTCAATTTACCAACAGCTCAATTAAGTTGTTGGTATTTCGGTTTAGCAGTTCTGAAAAATCTAGCGCACTAAAATAGATGACATTATTTTCAAACAACACCGCTAATACATTATTAACATTCTGAAAAGCCAACCCTCTACCATTACCAGTATTTGAAATTTGCACCAAACTATTATTGTTAAAAGTGTACACCCAAACATCACCACCTATCAACACCGCAAAAGTGTTTGCACTAATCTGTTCTACTGCTTGCAATCCACTTGCCTCATGTATCAAATTTGCCAATCCCGATTGCGAGTAAAACTCAAAAACCCCCGTTTCTTGAAATAATAAATACCGATTAGGATCCAATTCAAACAGGCCCTTTAAACTACTTTCTAAATGATAGGTCCTCAACTCTATACCCGTTGCAATTAAGATCTGAACCTGAAGGGTATCTCCAGAGAATTGATGTACAGCCTCTACAAACAATTCATCATCCTGTGGAACTAAGGTTTTAATATTCCAATGTTCAGGATCATTTACCAATCGCATAATGCCTAACAATTGTCCGGAGGAGTTGTAGCGATAGACAAAACCCTTATCTGTTCCAACAAACAAAACAGAACCCTGTTGTTCTAGCACATTTACTCTTTCAGTAATATTTATTTCTTTTAAAACACGTGCTTCAAACAAATCGAACAACAGCAAATCGTTTCTATTCTGATTTACTAACCACAACATATTATTATCAGGGTCAATTTCTGCAGCAAATAGCGAACTGTTTATTTGACCAACCGTATAATTGGTATCGAAATTGAAAAACGAAATTTGAGCTGAGCTCTGCAAAGCTTTCAATTCAATCCAACCTTTTTCTTTTTCTAGAGGATTAAAAAAGATCTCTCGAAATGCAATTTTTGCCACCCCATTAAAAGAGGCACGAACCTTTACAAATGCCGAGCATACTGCAGCCAGTTCGTAATCACCAAGCCAAACAACTCTGCTTGCTGTATCTCCTTTCCAACTGATATTATTTAAGTAAGAAGGACCTAATGCCCCACCACTTTCTGTCACTATTGAAAAACTCAATGCATCAATCTTGTCTTTGGCATTATCCAAATCAAATAACACATCAATTTTAAAAGACTGGTCAATATTAAAGTACCTATTGGTGTTTGGATTAAGCACTTGAATTCCAAAACCCTGAGGTGAATCTTGATTTTTTGAGCAAGAAAATAAGTGTAGAATGGCAAGCAAGAACAGCGCCATCCAGATTCGAGGAATAGAGTCAAAAAATGAACCTAATATTGTTTTATCTAAGCGCATTTAAAAGTACTTTTGAGGCATGAGCGAAGATAGACAAAAACAAGGAAGTCAGGCCTTTCAAGGAGCCCGTAAACGCAATATAAATGGACCACAAGGCGTAATTCCACCTCAAGCTCTCGAGCTGGAAGAAGCTGTCTTAGGGGCTGCTTTGATTGAAAAAAGCGCCTTAAACGAAGTTATTGACATTCTTAAGCCAGAGGCTTTTTATAAAGAGTCGCATCAAGAAATTTACCGTGCTATAATGCACCTTTTTGGTGATGACCAACCTATTGATATGTTAACCGTTTCAGCGCAATTGCGTAAGGCCGGTAAAATTGATATGGCAGGAGGCGATTATTACATTGCTCAGCTTACTCAAAAAATTACTTCCTCTGCTCACATAGAATTCCATGCTCGAATTATTCTTCAAAAATATATTCAGCGAGAGTTGATACGCGTATCCAA
>JBLHRE010000096.1:0-7052 GCA_047625765.1 Flavobacteriales bacterium | reverse complement strand
TCATGTAAAAGAGAATTTTGCTTTTACCATTATCCTAAGCGAAAATGCTAATGAAACGGCTATTCGTCAATTTCAAAAATCATTAGAAATAAAAGATTATGTAAAAGGCACCGAATTTATTCCAAAAGAAGAGGCTGCTAGGGAACTACGAGAATTATTAGACGAAGATTTTGTTGAGTTCTTAGGCGCCAATCCGCTTTCTGATGCTATCGAAGTCCATTTTAATGCTGATTTCGCAAATTCCGATCAACTAAAAAAAGTAGAACAAAGCCTTTCTAAAGAAGATGTAGTTGCCGAAGTGATGTATGACAAGCCTTTAATCCAATTGATGAATGACAATATTCAGAAAATTGGAATAGCTCTTTTGGGGCTTACAGGTTTGCTAACTTTAATTGCTTTTGCACTAATTAACTCTTCTATACGTTTGGTCATTTATTCCAAACGATTTATTATTAAAACAATGCAATTGGTTGGTGCCACAACGGGTTTTATTCGCAGACCTTTTGTTTGGAGAAGCATAAAACAAGGTTTTGTTGCAAGCTTATTATCATTAGGATTGCTTTATGGAGCCTTATATTACTTAGATAAAAACATGCCCGAATTACAGGCCTTAAATGATTATGTTTTGTTAGGTTATTTATTTGGAGCAGTAATTATATTAGGCGTTTGTATTTCTTGGGTTTGTACATTCTTTGCGGTGCGCAAATACTTAAGATTAAAAACCGACCAATTATATTATTAAAAGAACAGCAAAATGTCAGAAAAAAACGAATTCCTATTCTCTAAGCGCAACTACAAACTTTTAATTGCTGGTTTAGCATTAATCGGGTTAGGTTTACTTCTTATGATTGGGGGTGGCTCTGAAGACCCAACCGTTTTCAATCCAGAAATTTTTAGCTTTACTAGAATTACACTTTCTCCACTTATCATTCTATCTGGTTTGGTTCTTGAGATTTTTGCAATTATGTACCGCAACAAATAATGACTGGTTTAGAAGCCGCTCTTTTAGGCCTTATTCAGGGTTTAACAGAGTTTTTACCGGTTAGTAGTAGCGGGCATATCGAATTAGGGAAAGCACTTTTGGGTGTTGAATTAAAAGACCCCTTGGTTTTTTCTATAGTAGTGCATTGTGCAACAGCATTAAGCACCATTGTTGTTTTCTACAAATATATTTTAGAGTTAACTTTAGACTTATTAAGGTTTAAGTGGAACGCTGGCACCAAATATGTTTCGCTTATTGTGCTTTCTATGATTCCGGTTGGATTGGTAGGATACCTTTTTGAAGATACAATAGACGGCTTTTTTAGCGGAAACATATTGTTGGTTGGATTGATGCTTTTGGTAACAGGAGTCTTATTGTACACCACCATTTTGGTGAAACAAAAAGACAATGTACTAAACTTTAAACGCGCTTTTATTATTGGGATTGCGCAAATGGTAGCTATACTTCCTGGCATTTCAAGATCAGGCTCAACCATTGCTACAGCTTTACTTTTAGGAGTTAAAAAAGAAGAAGCTGCTCGGTTTTCATTCTTAATGGTTCTACCTCCAATATTAGGAGCTACGTTACTAAAGTTTAAAGACTTTATGGAGGTGTCTGATGTAGCCACTGCGGAGGTTAATAATTCTGGTTTGGCAATTGGATTTTTTACTGCATTTATTGCAGGATTGTTAGCCTGTAAATTGATGATTAAATTGGTAAAAAGCAGCAAGTTGCAATATTTTGCTATCTATTGTTTTGTGGTAGGAGCTATTGCTATTCTTTGGAACATATTTGCATAAATGGAACAGACTTTAGAAGCATATCAAGCAGGTAAAACATTGTTGGTAAACAAGCCACTCACTTGGACCTCGTTTCAGGCGGTAAACCGTATCAAGCAAAATTTACGCAAAGCCTTCGATATCAAAAAAATTAAGGTTGGCCATGCAGGAACTTTAGATCCATTGGCAACTGGCTTGCTCTTGATTTGCACTGGAAAATCCACCAAAACAATTGACGAATTACAAGGCCAAGAAAAAGAATACACAGGTACTTTTAGACTAGGGTCTACCACCCCTTCTTTTGATTTAGAAACAGAAGTCAATGCAACTTTCGCTACCGAGCACATTACCGATGTGTTACTTCAAAAAGCAATAGACCAATTGACTGGTGACATTGAACAAACGCCTCCAATTTATTCTGCTTTGCAAGTAGATGGCGAACGCTTGTACAAAAAGGCCAGAAGAGGAGAAGAAGTAGACATAAAAAAAAGAAATGTAAACGTTCGTGAATTTGAAGTGGAACGAGACGGTTTGGATTTGCATTTTAGAATTTCATGCAGTAAGGGTACTTATATTCGTTCAATTGCCAATGATATTGGAGTCTTCTTGAATTCTGGATCTCACCTTACTAAACTTTGCCGTACTAGAATTGGAAACCATAAATTAGAAGATGCTATCGAATTGGATAGTTTTGTTGATGAATTATGGAAAGCCGTAAAAAATGATCAAAAAGAAGCTTAAATATCCGCTTATCGTTGGGCTTGAAAACAGCATTAGTTTTCATCCCGATGATCCTGATGTGCTACTTTTTGAATTATTACTATCAGAACATGAGATAGGATTTTCTAAATCAGAATATGGCCTTTTCACCAAATACGTCTGTTTTCGATTCTTTGAAAAGGATGTGCAATCTGCCGAAAAAACCTACAAGAAACTAAAGTCGGTAAGGGGTAAATCGTTTCGTAAGCCCAATTATTGGCCGCTCTTTTTTTTACTCACAATACTTGTAATTGGAACAATTCTTACCGTGATTTTCCAGTTATATTTCTAACAAATGCAGTCTTAAGCCATAATCATTGACTTTCGCTTTTCAATAGCTTATATTTGCCGCCTTAAAATCCTTATACATGAAGTTCAAACTTTCGCATTTTTTATACGATTTACCAGATGAGTTATTGGCTGACCGCCCTTCTGAGCAGCGTGATGAGTCACGTTTGATGGTAGTACACCGCGATACCGGTCTTATCGAACACAAAACATTTAAGGATGTTATCGATTATTTCGATGATGAGGATGTGATGATTTTGAATAACACAAAGGTTTTTCCTGCGCGTCTTTATGGAAATAAAGAGAAAACGGGCGCGAGAATTGAAGTGTTTTTGTTGCGTGAATTGAATTCTGAAAACCGTTTATGGGATGTGTTGGTTGATCCAGCTCGTAAAATCCGTATCGGTAACAAATTATATTTTGGCGAAGACGACAGCTTAGTTGCTGAAGTAATTGACAATACTACTTCTAGAGGTCGTACTTTACGTTTCTTATTTGATGGTTCTTATGAAGAATTTAATAACAAGTTGCGCGAATTAGGTCAAACTCCTTTGCCTAAGTATATCGACCGTGAGCCAGACGAGCAAGATGCAGAGCGTTACCAAACAATTTATGCGAAGCACGAAGGTGCTGTTGCAGCTCCAACTGCTGGTCTTCACTTTTCTAAGCAATTAATGAAGCGTTTGGAAATTAAGGGTATCGAGTTTGCTGAAGTGACTTTACATACTGGTCTTGGAACTTTCCGACAGGTAGAAGTAGAAGATCTTTCTAAACACAAAATGGATAGCGAAGAGGCTTACGTAACCGAAGAAGCCTGTACAATTGTCAATCGAGCGAAAAAGAAAAAGAAAAGAGTTTGTGCTGTTGGTACTACTTCAATGCGCGCTATTGAAAGCTCAGTTTCTTCTGCTGGAGAATTAAATCCTTTTGGTGGGTGGACTAACAAGTTCCTTTTCCCTCCACATGATTTTAGCATTGCCAACTGTATGATTACGAACTTACACGTTCCTCAATCTACTTTAATGATGATGACTTCTGCATTTTGCGGTCATGATTTATTAAAAGAAGCATATAAAGTTGCCGTTAAAGAAAAGTACCGTTTCTTCTCTTATGGAGATGCGATGTTGATTATTTAATGGCATCTAGACAATTTGTGGTCATTGTGGCCGGAGGTAGCGGAAGCCGGATGAAGGCTTCCCTACCCAAACAATTCCTCTTGCTTAAGGATACACCTATCCTAGCACATACCCTTCAAAAATTCCATGCTACTTTACCACAAGCGGAACTGATTTTAGTTTTACCTAAAGATCATTTTAGCACTTGGAAATCGCTATGCGAGAAGTACCAGATCACCGTTCCACATCTAATAGTCGAAGGAGGAAACACACGCTTTGCTTCTGTAAAAAATGGAATTGCCTCTATCCCCCTAGATAGCTTAGTCGCAATCCATGATGCCGTAAGACCTTTGGTGAGTAGCGAAGTGATTCTCAATGCATTTGAAGTTGCAAATTCAAATGGCAACGCAATCCCATCATTGCCAGTCGAACAGAGTCTTAGACAGATTTCTATAAAGGGCAACCAACATGTAAATCGTGCCGATTTCTGCATCATTCAAACGCCACAAGTATTTCGTTCTGATATTCTATTAAAAGCCTATCAAGCACCCTTTCAAGAATTTTTTACTGATGATGCTTCCATTGTTGAAACCCTTGGAGAAAAGATAAACTTAATAGAGGGAAACAAAGAAAACATCAAAATAACAACCCAAGAAGATTTACATTTAGCCTCATATTTAATTTAAAAGTTCCCCATACCAATGAAATTTATTTTTCGAGTAAGTGCCCTATTACTAACTAAATGTTAATGGCCAAGCAAGTGATTGCAAATCAATTACCACAGAAAATAAAATGGAGTCTGGATTCCTATTCACCAACTATGATGAGAGCATCATTTATATAGAGCAAGGGGATTATAACAAGCAAACCAAAACTTCTCCCTTAACCTTTTATAGGTATAATAAAGATCTTGTTTTTTCAAAAAATCGAACCCTCCACCTACCCAAATACAATAGATTAATCTCAACAGATGTGGTTGGTCAAAAGAATTATGCTCTTTACACCAAACAAGCAGACCTCAACTTGTTTCAACACGATGCTAGTAACAATTCGGGTAAAATCACCAAAGGACTCCTTCCCAAAAGAACCAACATACAATGGATGAATGCCTTAAATACCAAGGCTGTATTGGAAGTTCAATCAGGTTTCAAAAAAGACCTAATGATGATGGATTTAAAAACAGGAAGATTAGCTGATTTACCCTATTCTATAGAAAATACAAACAAAGAAGACTTAACATATAGGGGCATAAAAAGAGCAAAGAGAAAATTAAGTAGAGAAAAAACGTAAGGAAATTTACTTCTTAGGTAAAGTGGCATTATAAAAAAAAGGGTCTTGTCAGAGCTTGGTGGAGACAAGACCCTTTTTAATTTTCGAAAGATTGCAGCTTACACAAAAGCTACCTCTCCTGTTTCGATATCATACATCCCTCCTACAATAGCGATCTCATTATTGTCAAGCATTTCTTTTAACACATGACTGTTCTTTTTGATGTTCTCGATTGCAATCAGAACATTTTTATCTGCCACTGCCTGAACGAAAGCCTTGTTTGAAGAATTTCTTTCCCCTTCAATATGTGTCACCGCATTAACCGCAGGCTTTATTTTCGCCAGCATATTGGTAAGGTTCCCCAACTCTACATCATCGCAAACTCCTTTAACAGCTCCGCAATGCGTGTGACCTAAGACAACAATCACTTTAGAACCAGCTACTTTACAAGCAAACTCTAAACTCCCCAGAATATCCTCGTTGATAAAGTTTCCGGCAATTCGCGTATTGAAAATATCTCCAATCCCTAAATCAAAAACCAATTCTGCCGGCACTCTGGAATCTATGCAACCCAAAAGTGCGGCAAAGGGATATTGCCCGCCAGAAGTGTGGTCCTTTTGGATATGTAAGTCCCTATTTAAACGCTTATTTTCCACGAATCGAAGATTACCCTCCTTTAGGATTTGAATTGCCTCTACAGGACTTAGTGAGTCTTGGGTTTCTTTGTCGAATGCATACCCTAATTTCCTTCCTTTATTCATGATTAATGTTTTTATATGATGTTTTTATAATGCCGTGCCGGCTTTTATTTCTTGTTTCTTATTTGACAAAATTCTTCTGAATTTTTTTACGGGATCGTTAGTCCCATTCAAGTTCAAGCCCTTTAACTCGACATTGATTTCTCTTGTAGAGGTACTACCCATAAAATCTTCAATTATCTCTAATACATCTGGATGTATGATTTGAACTTTGGAGGCATCAATAATTACATCCACTCCTTCTGGCAGATGACTTAAGGTTCTTAATATTCTACCTTTATTTAAAAAGGTTACATCCTCCGAAAGCTGAATAATTATAGGTTTACCTGCAGCAAGGTGTTCTTCCTCAAAATAAAATGGACGCTTGAAATTACTGTATAGAATATCAACAATAGCTACAGCCATACCCAACATGATCCCTGTCAACAGGTCTGTTAATACAATACCAACAATGGTTACTACAAAAGGAATGAATTGCTGCCTTCCGCTTTTATATACAGAAATGAACAATGAGGGCTTCGCCAATTTATACCCAACAACAAGTAAAATTGCAGCCAAACTGGCCAAAGGAATTAGGTTTAATAAACTTGGTATAGCTGCAGCAGAAAACAACAGTAAAACCCCATGAAAAAATGCAGAAGCCTTACTCTTTCCTCCTGATTGGATATTCGCAGAACTTCTTACTATTACTTGCGTAATAGGCAAACCTCCTATCAAGCCAGAAAAGATGTTACCAACTCCTTGAGCCACCAACTCTCTATTGGTAGGCGTCACCCTTTTTTCGGGATCCAGTTTATCTGTTGCCTCTACACATAACAAGGTTTCTAAACTTGCCACAATTGCCATAGTAATAGCTACTGTATAAACTGCAGGATTCCCCAATTGGCTAAAGTCTGGCATTGTAAATTGATCGAAAAAACCACCTAAACTTTCTGCAACAGGAATCGACACTAAGTGGTCGGCACTAATGCTTAATGCAGGAATTGTCTGGAACAAAATATTTAAACCTATCCCTCCTAAAACCACAACCAAAGGGCCTTGAACTAATTTTGTGAAGCCCAATTTTTTCATAAATGGCCGTTCCCATAAAATTAAAACAGCC
>JBLHRE010000095.1:0-7086 GCA_047625765.1 Flavobacteriales bacterium | reverse complement strand
GAAGATAAACTCTGACGAGGTATTTTCTAAATGGATTAAAGAATTAGATGAATATTTATCAAGCCAAAAAACTAATCTGAAAAGGCAAAGAATTCTCGTTTTTGGAATAATCGTTGCGTCATTCATTGATCATTTTGACCCGAATAATGTAGTTGGTCGAAAAAGAGAAATATATAAACATAGAATTCGTCCAGACACTAAAAAGCTAATAAAGCATACATTATTTGGTCATTACTTGGACTTTGTGAAAAACAAGGAGAGGTATTTTTAATTTGGGCGTCCGAGGGGTCATAATTCCCAGTCTCAAAGACAAGGTGACCCGTGGACTAACCCTACTATCGTAGATACGATCAATTTCTTAGATGGCTTAAATATAAGCATTTTGTGAGTTCATTATTTTATTGGTGTAAAATGAATTTCAGAAACTAACTCAGTTGCTAAAAAGATAAAAAGCACATCAAACTAATTACAGTCACGGTCTAAATTAATTCTGAGAACGACAGTATTTCTTCGAGCCAATTTATTATTCTGCTTGAAGTGTAGGCTTCCAATCACCTTGGGGTTTTAATTTTAATAATTACCCACATATGAAAACTGAAAATCCAAAAATTGCCAAAATATTTGCTAGTTGCGCTAAAACAGCCCAATCCACCACTAATAAATGTATGCACCCAAACTGCAACGAGAAAGCCATTAATTCTCATATTATGCAGAAAAACGGAATTTTATCTTCTATCTCAGATGACAGCCATCTTTGGGAGTTATCCGTAGACCATTTTAAAGAAGAATATATTGGATTTAGCAGAAAGGGTATCAATGGGATTTACACTTTTACGGGTTTTTGCAATAGTCATGATTCATCATTATTTAGTAAAATTGAAACACAAGGAAAAATTGATTTTGAGGATTATGAATCATGTTTGCTTTTTGCCTTAAGAACCGCCTACAATGAGATTTGGGTTAAAGAGGTGGTGATTAAAACACAAGAATGTATAATAAAAGATTCGGGAGTTGATTCTAACAATGCTATGCTAGGGGAAACTATATCCCAAAATCGAATGGCAATTAAGGATTTGGAGCATTATACCACAGCTATGTGGGATGATTTGAAAAACAAAAAGGAATCTTTTGTTTTTGAACATAGGGAAATGGAACGTCAAGAAATTTGTCTGAATTCAATCTATACTTATGAAACTTCACTGGAAATAATGAATTATAAATATCAATATGGAAAGGATATGGATCGCCTTTCTGACATTTTTATTTCATATTTCCCATATGATAACATATCAATCTTACTTATGGGATATCATAAAGCGGATACTCCAAAAGTAAAATCTTTTGTTAAAATGTTTTTTAAAGAGAATATTAAAAGAACCAATAGAAGATTATCAAGCCTGATAGTATTTAACTGTGAAACTTGGGTATGTTCAAATGAGTTTTACAAAACGAAACTTGAAGGGCTAGACTCTGAATTTTTTAAAGCATTTCAATTTTCGGCAATAAATGGTAATGAAAGAAAGACATTTGATATTAATCTTTTTAAGCCAAAATTCAAATTTTGTTTCAAGAAATTTATAGATAAATACGCTGGAGAATCTCTCAAATAGGGGTTTTCAATACGTATTGGTCTAAGTATGTTATCATAAGATAAGCGTTGCACACAAAAAGAGACACCATGCTAACCGAGAACGAGATTGTAGATAAAGTAGCAGATTTCCTTAAAACGAAAGGGTATCGAATTAGGCAAAAGCGTACTACTAATCAACAAGGAGTTGACATAATTGCGGAAACAAATTTTGAGACTTTGTATATTGAGGCTAAAGGAGAAACAAGCTCTGTTGAGACTTCTAAAAGGTTTGGACTTCCATTTAACAGGAATCAGGTTAAAACTCACATTTCAGTGGCTTTGTTGGCGACAATGGAAGTTATTTCAAGACAACCAGAAGGGGATAAAAGGAAAGTAGGAATTGCTTTACCAGACACAGTAGAACAGAGAATAGTGATTAATCAAATTATTCCAGCATTGAATAAACTCGATATAAAAATATTTTGGGTTACTAATAACTCTGTAAAAGTTGAATAGATATTATCCCCGTTCACTTGGATTTGCTATCCATGTTGTACGAATGCAGAATGCTAATTCTATTCTATTTTTATCTCCTAGAAATAAAAGCTAAATCCTAATGCATCGAAATATTAAGTTACAATCATAAACCAATATCCCCATGCCCGTATTCATCCATCTAGGAAACCTTGTTTTTTCTAAAACAATGATAGAACAAAAGTATAAAGGAGGCTGTGAGCAGTTTCGTAAAGACTGGAGTATTGATGAATTGGAAGTCAACCAAGAAGATGATGAATTGTTTTGCGTAGCTGCCAGTGAACTGGGGATAGACCATTTGGAGCGAGAAGGCTTGCATTATGATAGACCCAATAATATTTCTACCGATTTCTCTTCGGTTAATAGATATGGCGGTGCGGAATGGGAAGTGGATTGGTTGGAATACAATAGTTCCTTTGCCTGGCATGTACACTGCAAACCTGAACAAAAGGAACGAGCAAAGTACATTGGTGAAAAAGCCACATTAGATGAGGTTGCAGAAGCATTTGATAGAGGAATTAATATGTTTGCAACCATAAAATCATCTTTCAATTAATAAACCCAATTATGAAAATCACTTATTTCCTTATCGCTGCAGCATTAACATTGGCTGCTTGCTCTACTAGCACAGAACAAAAAGACAGTAAAGTAGAAGGTTCGAAAACATTTGGAGCTGCATTGTCCGAGGCAAACATTACTACCTTTTCTTCTGTTAAAAGCGAAGCCATGGCAAGTGGCCTAAGTAATGGTAAAATTGAAGGGACCATTTTAGAAACCTGTTCTAAAAAAGGTTGTTGGATGGAAGTAGCTACAGGAGCAGACACCCTATTTGTTAAATTTAAAGATTATGGTTTTTTCGTACCAACAGAAGGGGTAGAAGGTATGCAAACGACCCTAGAAGGTGTTGCTACTTTAGATACAGTTAGTGTAGATGAGTTGCAGCATTATGCAGAAGATGCAGGGAAATCTCCAGAAGAAATTGCTGCCATTACCCAAGAGGAATACAAAGTGCGTTTTGTGGCGAATGGGGTGGAGATAAAATAGAATTTCCATAGACCCTGAAACCTTTCAGGGTGACAGGCTTTGGTGTTTTGTGCAAGGGTTGGATGCTACCTACATTTTAAAACAAAAAAAAACGGCTGTTTGCATTACGCGAACAGCCGTTTTAAATTGTATAAATGGAAGTTTACCCAACCATAGCTTTCGCTTTTTCCAATGCATTTTTAATTCCATTTGGATCTTTACCACCAGCAGTAGCAATATGGGCTTGTCCACCTCCGCCACCTTTAATTTCGGCAGCCAATTCTTTGATTATTTTTCCTGCATGGAATTTACCTGCATCCACCAAACTTTTGCCAATTGCAACGGTCAGCTGTGCTTTGTCACCATCTTTTGCAGCCAATACCATAAATAGGTTTGGCAATTCTTTTTCCAAAGAGAAAGCCAAGTTTTTCATCGCGGCAGCATCTACCGAAACTTCAAAAATAACAGCTTGTACACCGTTTATTTCTTGAACGTTTTTCAATAAATCTGCTCCTAATTGATTTGCTTTTTCAGCTTCTAAAACTTTTAGTTTCTGCTCTAAAATAGCCTTCTCTTTCAAAAGGTTTTCAACCCCTTTGATAGGGTCTTTAGGGTTTTTTACTAAAACTTTAATCTCTTCCAGTAAGCTTTCCTTTTTGGCGAAAAACGCTAAAGCTACCTCGCTAGTAATCGCTTCTATACGCCTTACACCTGCTGCTACAGCCCCTTCGCTAATAATTTTAAATAAGCCAATTTCACCCGTTGCTGCTACATGTGTTCCTCCGCACAATTCTACAGAATCGCCAAATTTAATCACACGCACTGTATCTCCGTATTTTTCTCCAAACAAAGCCAGAGCACCCATTTCTTGCGCATTGGCCAACGGAATACCACGCTTCTCGTCCAAGTTTATGTTCTTGCGAATCACAGCATTTACTTTAGCTTCGATTAATGCTACTTCCTCATCAGAAACTTTGGAGAAGTGAGAGAAATCGAAACGCAAATGCTTTGCATTTACCAGTGATCCTTTTTGCTCGACATGTGTCCCTAAGACTTCTCTTAAGGTATGGTGCAACAAGTGCGTTGCAGAGTGGTTGTTTGTAGTTAAACAGCGCTGACTTTCAGATACAACTGCTTTAAATTTAGCTTTTGGATCTTTCGGCAAAGCATCCATAAAATGCACCACAAGGTTGTTCTCCTTTTTGGTGTCTTTTACGCTATATTTTTCCCCTTCATGTTCGATATATCCGGTATCTCCAACTTGTCCACCACCTTCGGCATAGAAAGGAGTCATGTTAAACACTACTTGGTAAAACGATTTGTTTTTGGCAGTAACCTGACGGTATTTCACTAGTTTTATATCCGTTTGTAGGTAATCGTAACCCACAAATTCTTCTACTTCATCATCGCACAATTCCACCCAATCTTCGGTAGCCGTTTCAGATGCTTTTCTAGAACGCGATTTTTGCGCCTCTAAAGCTTCGCCAAAAGCCTCCATGTCTACTCCGTAACCCGATTCTTTAGCTAACAATTGCGTAAGATCAATTGGGAAGCCGTAAGTGTCGTATAATTCGAAAGCAAAATTGCCGTCAATTAATTTTGATGAACGTAAATTGCCGCCTGATGTAATTTGTAGGATGTGATTGTCGAAAAGGTCAATTCCTTTTGCTAAAGTGCGTAGGAAAGAAGCTTCTTCCTCTTCCATTACTTTTTTAATCAATTCTTTTTGCGCTAAAATCTCTGGGAAAATACCACCCATTTGATCTGCCAGAATATCTACCATTTGGAACATAAATGGCGCTTGTTGGCCTAAAAAAGTATAGCCGTAACGCACAGCTCTTCTTAAAATTCTACGGATAACATATCCTGCCTTATTGTTAGAGGGCAATTGACCATCGGCAATAGCAAAAGCAATGGTTCTAACATGATCAGAGACAACTCGCATTGCAATGTCGCATTTCTCATCTTTACCATAAGTAGCTCCAGCTTTTTTAGCTAAATATTGAATCAATGGTTGAAAAACATCGGTATCGTAATTGGATTGTTTGCCCTGTAAAACCATGCACAAACGCTCGAAGCCCATTCCAGTATCCACGTGTTTGTTGGGTAGATTTACCAACGATCCATCGGCCAATCGGTTAAATTCCATGAACACCAAGTTCCACACCTCTATAACATGAGGGTGGTCCATATTAACTAAATCTCTTCCAGGTGTTTTTGCTTTTTCTTCTTCAGAACGAATGTCTACATGGATTTCTGAACAAGGACCACAAGGGCCTTGTTCGCCCATTTCCCAAAAGTTGTCTTTTTTATTTCCGTAGATAATTTGTGTTTCAGGAACAATTCCTTTCCAAATATCTAAAGCTTCGCGGTCTACTTTTAAGCCATCTTCTTGATGTCCTTCGAAGACACTTACGTATAAACTTTTAGGGTCAATTTTAAAGACAGTTGTCATTAACTCCCAAGCCCACTCTATTGCTTCTTTTTTGAAGTAATCGCCAAAAGACCAGTTTCCCAACATTTCGAACATGGTGTGGTGGTAAGTATCATGACCGACTTCTTCCAGATCGTTATGCTTACCAGAAACACGCAAACACTTCTGGGTATCGGTTACCTTGGTGTCTTTGGGAGTAGCATTGCCAAGAAAGAAATCTTTAAATTGATTCATTCCGGCATTAGTAAACATCAGTGTAGGATCATTTTTTACAACAATCGGTGCAGATGGTACAATAGCGTGATTTTTATCCTTAAAAAAGTCTAAAAACTGTTGACGAATTTCCTGAGCAGTGTGCATAATCCTTTAGCTTATCCTTTAACAAATAGCCACCCTTAACGGGCGCCTTTTTTTGTAGATTTGTTTCTTTATCAAAAAGAAGAGCAAATTTAGCTAAAATGACTGTGCTATGAGTAAGGTCAAGTATTATTACGACACAAAAACACTTTCTTATAAGAAGATTGAGGTTGGTTCTGGGGAAAAGGCACGTAAAGTGGCCTTGTATTTAGCTAGTACAATTGCTTTGGCATTGGCCATGATGGTTGCTTTTTACAATTTATTTGACTCGCCAAAAGAAAAGCAATTGAGAAGAGAAATGGAAAATCTCTCTTTAAAATACGAAGTGTTTAATAGGCATGTAGTGCAGTTAGAGACGGTATTAGACGATATGGCTGATAGGGATAACAACATTTACCGCGTTGTTTTTGGAGCCGATTCTATTCCTTTGTCTATACGTAAGGCAGGATTTGGAGGAATCAACCGATATAAGAATATGGAAGGCTTCGAAAATTCTGACCTAATTGTTTCTACTGCGCAACGATTAGATCAGGTTGCGAAACAAATGTATGTGCAATCGAAATCGTACGATGAGATTGTAGCCTTGGCAGAAAAGAAAACAGAAATGCTTTCTTCAATTCCAGCAATACAACCTGTTGCTAATAAAGATTTAAAACGAATGGCTTCTGGTTATGGTTGGAGGATTCATCCAATATATAAGACTAGAAAATTCCATTATGGAATGGATTTCTCTGCACCACAAGGAACCGAAGTGTATGCTACTGGAGATGGTGTTATAAGTAAAGTAAAGAAGTCTAAAAGAGGCTTGGGTTATCATATAGAGGTTGATCATGATTTTGGTTACGAGACTGTTTATGCACACTTAAGCGGATTTAAAGTGCGTAAAGGTCAAAAAGTAACTCGTGGACAGGTGATTGGTTTGGTTGGGTCTACTGGTAATTCAACAGCGCCTCACTTGCATTATGAAGTGCATAAAAACAGAAGGAAAATTAACCCATTGTACTATTACTACAACGATTTCTCGGACGAAGAATACGATCTGATGATTGAATTAGCGAGTAGAGTAAATCAATCGTTCGACTAATGGTGAATAACAAATTTTTGGACTCCGAAAAGCATTACTATTCTATTGGAGAAGTTGCGGATCACTTTGGAGTGAATAGCTCCT
>JBLHRE010000094.1:0-7128 GCA_047625765.1 Flavobacteriales bacterium | reverse complement strand
ATGAAATTATTTTAAATACACCGCGGTTGGTTCTAATAAGCGCAATACCCTCTGGACCTTCTTCAATATCACTGACGATATTAGATACTAAAAAAGAGTTTTCGTTTAGCTTATAGGGTTTTAGTTTATCGTAAATAACCAATCCATTACCACGGGTTCCTATCCAAAGCTTGTTGTTTATTATTTTAATGCCAGATATTTTCGCTTTTAGCTCGGGTAATCGAATAGAATCCTTTTCCCAACTTTCAATATCTATAGAGAATAATTCGCTATTAGAAATCCCCCATAATTTGCCAGCATATAGCTTTACATCTTTAATTTTTGATTGATTTAGGATGGTATCCTTATTTCCTAAAGAGTCGAGCAAATAGATACAATTGGGTTCAGTTATTATGGATTTGTCCTTGATTTTGCCAAGGGTATGATACCTAAGGCTGCTAACTTCTTTTTTGTTGCTCTTGTTAATTTGAACATATTTGTTTTTACGCATTTTAAAAATATACCCATCAAAAAGGCTATCCTTAAAAATATTTGTAATCCCTTTGCGGAATTGGCCTTCTAAGTTTTGAACTTTCGCAATCTTGTTCATTGCAATCAATTGCGGTGGATACCATTTAGAATTACTTAATAAAACGGAATCATTATCGCAATAAAAATTATAAACAGCTTCACCATTCCAGCCATTGCTTTTATTAAGCGTATATATTTTGTTTGAAGGGATATGCTTTATGCCGTAATCAATATTACCATGCCAAATGCCATTTTCTTTATCTATAAAGGGTCCTGCACATAGGTTGTCTTCCATGGTTTTTAAAGAAACAAACAAACCATGAGAGCCATGTTCGAAAACAGCAACAGTGCCATCGATGCTGGTAAGCAAAAATAAATTATCAAAATATTTTAAGCGTACTGCATTGATATGGGTAATGATAGTTGAAGTGACTTTTTGATCTTTGATAAAATACAGAACACCTTTGTAATGGATCACAAATTTATTCGAACCAATTGGCACAATATGAAAATTGCTTTTTTGGAAAATCTTCCCCTCAAAACAGGTGAAATGCCATTTCGTGTTTTCAGATTTCCACTTTAGGTAGTTCTTATTGTATCGAATTTCAATAGTCTCGTGCCCCAAGTTAAGTTTTAAAGAGTCTGCAAAATAAGGTGTTTGAGCAAATAAGCTATCTCCAATGTTTCCTTCTAAAACATAGGGTGCCACATCGTAGATCAATTGTAATCGATTGCTGTCTGTAAACTTATAATGTATGGCTTCTTGGTCTTTTTTGTTGAAGTTTTTGGGCCATTTAAAACTAGGGCTGCAAAATTCTCCTTGGTCCAAATAAGAGAATTTATTTTCTATGCCAAAAAACCATATTCTATGTTTGGGGTCTTCTAGGATATGGACATTGAAATTTTCTTTTAGTCCATCAGAAGTGTAAAAAGATTTCCAATATTCACCGTCAAATCTAGATACACCTATACCTGTACTAACCCAAATAAAACCTAGATGGTCCTGGTACATATAATTGACATAATTATCTGTTAGGCCAGAATTGGCATTGTACCATTTGCCCTCATGCAATTGGCCAAAACCAATTAAAGAAGTAAACAAGAAAGCAAAAAGTAGTAATAAGTATTTTCTCAACATGTTTCCAAAAGTAATCTTCGAATCTTAAAAAAACAGCAATAATCTCATTTTTTTACACGCTTACAAAAAAACGGCTACGTTTACAAAATAAATTAGAGTGGTATAGGCTTCTTTATCATAAATTCGTGTTTTTACTAATTTATTGGTGACATTTCCAGTCATTTTATTTTAATAATTCACAGCATGAAAAGAACAAGCAACATTAGCGCTAAAGCACTCAGCTTTATAGCCGTATTTTTTTTAAGTTCCCTACTCTCCATTCAAGCTCAAAACAGTGTCATTCAAGGAGGTTCCTCACCCAGTCAGGCAATGGATGTGAGTAGTGTTTTGAGCACAACAGATTTAAAATTTATTGAAATATCAGGATTTACAAATAGCAGCAATATTGCTGTACCTGATTGTTGGAATATCAAGGAAAAAGAGGTTTGGCTTAAATTTTCGGCTATTAGTACGGGAGACTACACCTTTAATACCAATGTGGGAACAAAGGTATTTCAAGAAGACAACAGAATAGCCTTGTATAAAGCGAGCAATGGTGTTTTAGGCGATTTATTGGCTTGTAACGAAATTGTAAATAAATTCTGTAGCATTACGGAGACCTCTGGTATATCGTATAGATTAACTCAAAACCAAGATTATTTTATTCGTTTGGGGAAAAATTTCAATTCTCCCGATTTAATTGGCTTGATTGTTTACGAGATAAGATATCCGGAAAATGATTGCATTGGAAATGCAAAAGATATACAAGTAACATATAATCAGATAAATACAGAGAGATTTGTTGCAAGTTCTTGGCAGATGTATGCCTCTGCACAATTGGGTTTATTGTCTAATTCAGCATTTGTTGAAGATAAAAAAGCCAATCCAACCTACTTGGCTTCTACAGAAGCAAACGACCAAGACGAAAATATTTGTAAATCTGCAAGTCAATCAGAATTTAAAGATGTTTGGTACAAGTTCTCATACAATAGAAATAAAAGAGCCTTGGTTAATGTGTACGACCTAAGAGATATGGGTTTGTATGGTATCCAGGTTTTTAGAAAAACGGAAAATTTCCCATCAAATATTTGCGAATCCAACAGGGTTACTTCTGGCCTAGAAAGATTGGGCTGCTCAGCTCCCGATGGCCAAGTTGCCAATAGTGTTGGCGATGAAGATTGGGCCAAAGGCGACTTTACCAGTCATGCACGTATTAACCTAAGCGAATTGGGTCTAAATAATAACGATGAAGTTTACCTAAGAGTTTATGCCTTAGACGGAGCTACTCAAAATTCTTGTTCAGAGGCTTTTCAATTGGTATTTGAACAAACCAAACCTAGCAATTCTGTAGTAGGGAGTGATGGTGTTAGTTACGATAATATAAAAAATAGCTCCCAAAATCCATTGAACCAAAATAGTTCTGGTGCAGATTTTTATGGCTTTTATAGTGGGCTTTCAAATGCTGGAATGCGAGGCGGATTAAATAGCACCAATGGTGCTACTTCTACTATAACACCTAGAAAAGATGAAATAGGAAATTATTATGGACAAAACATTGCAAGCTCTTGCCAAGACGATGATTCTGAACTGGTAGAGGGCCTACAGTTTAGCAATAACAACAGTGCTTTGTATTCATTTGTTGTAGAAAACACGCTTAAATATGGTCCGTTTGATGTCATAGATACAATGTCAGAAGATATTGTTAGGGATTCGTTTTTTGTAGAAAATACTATTAAATCTGGTCCGTTTGATTTTCCAGATACATCTGATGATTTTAGCGCTTTTCCACGTACCTTGTTAAGAGAATTATCCGGCTGCTTAGGGATAAGTGTAGATCGTTTAATTACCATTTTGTTGGACGATTCTAAAGATTTTCTTTTAGGTCCATGTGCTGGTTATTTTACAAGCTGTAGCGCAAATGTTACCCTAACACTATCTAATATAAAATTTGGAGGAGTACCAGGAAACACCATAGAATTGGTGGTTTTACCTAATATTTATGATAATGATACAGATCCCCTGCTGGTTGAGGAGCCTATGTTTATTAGTTTACCCACCTATGCATGTTCACAAGACAAAAGCTTTACGGTAGAATTGCCTTATTTAAGTTCTGGTGGATATAGCATTGTAGTAGATGGAGAATCAGGAAACCTTACTTCTTACGATTTGGAATTTGATATTTTGTATGTAGACCCCAATACAGATGTACCATGTAATGAAGCAAGTAATTCTAATCAAAGAGTTATGAATCCAGAATTGGCAATTAGTCAAACGGAAGACAGTTCTTTGGAACTGAAAGTTTCTCCAATGCCGATTAGAGATGTTGCTATTTTGGAAATTGCATCGCACAATGCATCTGTTTACCAATTACGTGTTTGGAATATAAATGGACAGGTAGTAGAGAGTAGATCTATTGCGGTAGATAATGGCATTAACATAATTAAGCTTGACATGAATGCCCAGCAAGCAGGAATATATTTCTTAGAGCTAACGAATGCTGATAAGCTGGAAATATTCAAACTGATTAAACAATAATGTTGCGTTTGGTTTAAATACGATACGCTTATAAAAAATATGACGCGCTTATAAAAAAAGATATTTATTTAAGCTCTTTGTAGTTTACATTTGTACTTATACTAAGTATAGCATAGTCGTAAAAGTATTAACCAAGACTTCGATTTACTATAAGAGTGCTAACCAGCATCAAACTTTAATCCAAATAAAAAGGAGCCTCCTTGGGGCTCCTTTTTTGTGGGCTTTATTTTTTTATATCAAATAAATACATTTTATTTGTATCACTGTACTGTTACGATAATACATATGAAAAACTTGTTTGCACTTTTAAAATCGATGGATGAAAAGGAATTTAACCGTTTCATGGAAATCACTTTTACAGAAAACGAACGCATTATGATAGAAGAGCGTTGGCGCATCTTTTTAGGTCTAGAAAACGGCTTATCTCAAAGAGAGGTGGCCAAAGACATTCCTTGTAGCGTTGTAACTGTTACTAGAGGAGCCAAAACCTATCGCAAGTTTAAAAATATTATTAGCAGATTTTTAGTACTCCTTTTTAATGAAGAATAATCTTATTCAGAATAGCACATTACCTTTTATACCGGCAACAGAGGTGTTGCAAAAACTAAACCTTACCAGCCCTTACTGTCTATTCGAGTCTTCAGAAATAGAAGAACATTCGGGTAGGCTTTCTTTATTAGCACTTGATCCGGCTATAGAATTTATAGGTAAAGGTCAAGAATGTACGGTGAATCTATTGGATGAAAGAAGGAAAGAAGCCTTTAATGTCTTGGCGAAAAACTTCAAGGATCAAATTGTGGAGCAATCAACGACAAGTTTAAAGTTGGCTTTTAAAACTATTCCCTTCCACGATTCTGAAGAGAAACGCTTTGAAATTCCATGTGCTGCACAGGTATTACGCTTTTTCTTAAAGTCATTTTATAGTAAAGAAGAGAGTTATACAGGCCTTTACGGAGCTTTGGGTTACAATTTCGTTTATCCTTTCGAAGAGATAAAGACACAAAAGGAAGCCGAAACTGCTGATTTCCACTTGTATTATTTTGATACCATCTTGGTATTTAATCATTTAATGATGGATTTGAACTTGGTTGCTCTTCGAGCATCGGAGAAAGAATTGTTAGCCGTAAAAGAAAATATTTCTAAGGCTTTAAAGTCAGATATAAATACGCCAAAAGAAGCTTTCGAAATTGGTGAACTAAGCATTGAACCAAGCGATGAAGCCTTTAAGAATCAGATATTGGAGGCTAAAGAATTGTTTGCCCAAGGTGAAGTGATGGAGCTGGTTTTGTCTCGAAAAATTACAGCTTCTGTTAATGGAGATTCTATGCGTTTGTATGAAAAATACAAATTGGTAAATCCTTCTCCCTATATGTTTTACTTCCAGTTTGGATCTTCTCAATTGTTTGGAGCAAGCCCAGAAATTATGGTAAAAGTGGAAAAGGGGAAAGTGTATTTAAAACCTATTTCAGGAACAGCTCCTAGAGGAAAAAATGCGATTGAAGATCACGAGCGTCAAATGGAATTATTGAATTCTGATAAGGAAAAATCTGAATTGGATATGTTGATAGATTTAGGTAGAAACGACCTTGCTAGAATTTGTAAACCTGGAGTGAGTATTGACCATTATAGATCTGTAGAAAAATATTCACATGTGTTTCATACCGTTGCGCGTTTGTCTGGAGATCTGGAAGAAGGGAAGATGGGTGTTGATGCATTGATTGCTTGTCTAAATGCAGGAACGCTAACAGGCACTCCAAAAAATGCAGCCATGCAACATATCGAAAATATGGAGCAACACTCTAGAGGGTACTATGGAGGATGTGTGGGTTACCTATTAATGAATGGGGAGGTGAATACCGCCATTACCATTCGTTCTGCGCATATCAAAAACAATACCCTGTCTTATTTGAGCGGAGCCACACTTTTGTACGAATGTGATCCAGATTTCGAATTGACCGAAACAAAAATTAAAGCAGCAGCATTTCAACAGGCCTTAAAAGATTTCCAATATGAAAAAGTATAACAAGGTTGTTGTTATCGATAACTTCGATTCGTTTACTTATAATCTAGTCGATTATTTTAAGCAATTGGAGGTAGCCGTTTTGGTATTTAGAAATACCATTAAGCCAAGTGTTTTATTGGATATAGATTTCGATTTATTAGTACTCTCTCCGGGTCCTTCGGTTCCTAAAAATGCTGGAAACCTAATGGCTATTATTGATTTATTCCATCAAACCAAACCCATTTTTGGGGTCTGTTTGGGGCATGAAGCATTGATAGAATATTTTGGAGGAACGCTTAAGTTCTTAGAACCACAACACGGTAAAGCAGATACCATTCAGCATGATGGACAGACTATTTATAAGGGCATTACTGATCAAATGCAAATTGCTAGATACCATTCATTAGCAGCCGATATTGTTCCAAATGTATTTCAGGTAAGTGCTAAAACCAACGATGGAATTGTGATGTCTATCCGCCATAAATTATTACCGATAGAAGGTGTGCAATACCATCCAGAATCCGTTTTGAGTATGAAGGATGGTGCAGGATTTAAGATGATTGAAAATGTTGTTGAGGGTAGAATCTCTACCGGTAGTAACGACTATTTCCAATTGATGAAAGTCTTACAAGATGAAGATCATTTAAGCAGAAATGATATTGATGTGTTTTTGAGAAACATCATGGAAGAGCAGCTAAACGAAGATCAGAAACTAATACTTCTGGTGTCGCTTTCGTTCCGTTTGAAGAAACCTTATTTCTTGAAGCAATTTATTGATGCCTTACAGGAGTTTGCCCTTATCCAGCCAAATGAGAAAATTGGAAATGTTGCCATAGATATTTGTGGTACTGGCGGATCTGGTTTGCCAAGAATTAATACTTCTACGCTTTCGGCAATTTTACTATCTGCCTTGGATGTGCCTATTATCAAACACGGAAATAAGGCAGCATCTGGTAGGTTTGGA
>JBLHRE010000093.1:0-7392 GCA_047625765.1 Flavobacteriales bacterium | reverse complement strand
ATTGGTATTTTAGGAATCATCACTTCACTGTTTTTCTTAATTTACAATCATTATTTTGAGTACCACTATGTATGGCAACACTCTTCATTAAGTCTTCCTGCTAAATACATGATTTCTTGTTTCTGGGAAGGACAAGAAGGGAGTTTTCTATTATGGACCTTTTGGCATGTTGTTCTTGGGAATATTCTTATTAAAAGATCCAAAGAATGGCAAGCTCCAGTAATGGCTGTCGTTGCAATGGTTCAAGTGTTTTTAACATCTATGCTTTTAGGTGTTTACATATTCGATTTAAAATTAGGGAGTAGCCCATTCTTATTAATTCGCGAATTACCTGAATACATCAACTTGCCATTTACACAAATGGCTGATTATTTGAGTTTAGATCAATTTGCTGACGGTAGAGGTTTAAACCCTTTACTTCAAAACTATTGGATGACCATTCATCCTCCTACCCTATTTTTAGGTTTTGCACTAACACTAATTCCTTTTGCATACGCCATTGCAGGGCTATGGAAACGCGAATACATTTCTTGGACAAAACCTGCAACATCTTGGATATTCTTTGGCGTTATGGTTCTTGGAACCGGTATTCTTATGGGTGGAGCTTGGGCTTATGAAGCTTTAAGTTTTGGTGGGTTTTGGGCATGGGATCCTGTAGAAAATGCATCATTAGTTCCCTGGCTAACATTGTTAGCGGCTGCACATGTTCTTTTAATTATGCGTAATAAAAGAAAGGCGAGCATTACTGCATTTATCTTGGTCATTATCAGCTTTATGCTTGTATTGTATTCTACCTTTTTAACAAGAAGTGGAATATTAGGCGATACTTCGGTACATGCATTTGTCGATTTAGGCTTAAACGGACAATTGCTGGCCTTTTTATTGTTTTTCTTGGTATTGTCATTGACATTCCTCATTTATCGCGCTAAGGATATTCCTAAAAGTAATTCTGAAGAAGCTTTTTCTAGTCGTGAATTTTGGATGTTTATTGGCGCTTTGGTATTAACAATCTCTGCTATTCAGATTACGTCCACTACTTCCATACCCGTATTCAATACTTTGTTTGGAATGGATAAGGCTCCACCATTAGACCCTATTGCACATTACAATTCTTGGCAAGTACCATTAGCTGTTATTATTTGTATTCTAATTGCTATTACACAATTCTTTAGCTACAGAAAAAGTGATGGTAAATTGTTTCTAAAGCGTATTACAGCAGCCTTTATTACTTCTTTAGTTATTGCTACCGGTATTATTATTTTTCTTGATTTACAGCATCCGTTATTTATGGTGCTTAGTTTTGCCTCTGTATTTACAATAATTGCAAACCTTGATTATTGGCTAAGAATTGCAAAAGGAAGTTTAAACGTATCTGGTGCTGCTGTAGCTCATATCGGTTTTGGTTTTATCATTTTGGGTTCTTTGATTTCGAATGGTAAGCAAGAAATTGTTTCATCTAACGATACATATATAGCTGAAGACTTTCCCAGCAACGAGAATATTTTATTAGCAAAGAACGATACCGTTTTAATGGGCAACTATATGGTTGTTTGGCACGATGAGTATCAAGAAGGTGTAAACAAATATTATAAGGTTCAATACTTCGAGAAAAGTAATGGCGAATGGTTGAAAGCCTTTGAATTAGAGCCATTTGTGCAATTGAATGAGAAGTTTGGTAACGTAGCGGAGCCTGCTACACAACATTTCTTAAGTCACGATGTTTATACCCATATTACCTATGCGGATTTAAGTGCCGAGGACGAAGAAGACGATGGATACAACGAAGGGGTTGAAATTGATTTCGAAAAAGGAGACACCGTTATTTACGACCAGTATTTCATTATTCTTGACAGCTTAACACCAGATAGAGAGTTAACACAGAACAGTGAAGAGTTTACTGTACTTGCCTTAAAAGCCCATGTATCTGTAAAGAACATGAACGGAGAAAGCTTTACAGCCGCTCCTACTTATCTTATTGTAAATAACGAAACGGGGTATATTGATTCTGAGATCGACACCTTAGGGTTAAAGTTTCAGTTTAAAAAGGTAAATGTCGCAAGCGAAAAGGAAATTCATCCAATCTTGGAAGTTAAATCTAAAAAAGAAAAGGACGAATTCATTATTATGAAAGCCATAGTATTTCCCTACATTAACCTATTATGGTTAGGCTCTATTTTAATGATTATTGGAACCATCTTGGCTCTTATAGCTAGATATAGACGTGAAAACTAAATTGACCATATCATGTATAGGTGCAGGCAATATTGCCTGGCACCTGTGCGGTGGTTTAAGTGCATCATACACTTTCAAGCAAATATTTAGTAGAGATATAGATCATGCAAGGCAACTATCCCTTTCTATTAATGCACTTCCTATAGCGGATTTAAGTTTATTGGATTTAGACGTAGATTTTATTTTAGTTGCTGTGCCGGATGGTGCTATTTCAGATGTACTAGCTATAATCCCTTCCAATTACGCAGGAATAATAATGCATTGCTCTGGTTCTACAGAAATGTTGGTGCTAGATAAGTTTAACCAATTTGGAGTGTGTTACCCACTTCAAACTTTTAGCAAACAAAAAGAAGTAGCATTAAATCAAGTACCCTTTTTTGTTGAAGCAAATACCACAACAGCTCTAAATGCTATAAGCAATATTGCGAAATCCTTAAGTCCAAACGTTCAGGAATACTCTAGCACGCAACGCATTAAATTGCATATTGCAGCCGTTATAGCTTGCAATTTCAGCAATTATATGTTCGACTGGGCACAGCAATTGGTAGCATCTCCAGAGGTTTTTCAGCATTTGTTACCCTTAATTGAAGAAACTGTTCAAAAGGTAGGGCAAATGGACCCTAAGCTTGCACAAACAGGTCCAGCAAAACGAAAAGATCTTAATACAATATCAAAACATATATCACAGTTAAACGATATGCAGCAAAAACAAGCCTATCAATTAATTAGTGACATGATTCAAAACAGACATGCCAAAGAATTATAAAGAATTACTAAACGAGGTAAAAGCCTTCGTTTTTGATGTAGACGGAGTCTTTACGGATGGTACGGTATTGATACAAGAGAATGGCGACCAATTACGCAGGATGAATGTAAAAGACGGTTACGCAGTTCAACATGCATTTAAAGCGGGTTATCCAATTGGTATTATTTCTGGTGGAAAATCAGAAGGAGTGCGTAAACGTTTTCAATACCTAGGTTTAGAAGATATCTATTTAGGTGTAAGTAATAAAACCGAAGCCTTGAACGACTTTTGTTTCAAGCACAAAATAACAACAGACAACGTACTTTATATCGGTGATGATATTCCCGATCTAAAAGTAATGGAGCAATGCCTATTAGCTGCTTGCCCATCTGATGCAGCAATAGAAGTAAAAAACATAGCGCAATACATTTCACCAAATAAAGGCGGAAATGGAACAGTAAGAGATGTCATTAGTCAAGTTATGAAAGTGCAGGGAAAATGGCTTAAATCGACCGAAAAAGACTCATTATGCAGTATTTAAAACTCATTCGTTTTCCAAACCTTGTGATTATTGCTCTTCTGCAATATCTCATAAAATTTAGCTTAATTATTCCTTTTGGATTCGAGGTAGTATTAACCAATTTCGAGTTTGGATTATTGGTGTTATCCACAGTATTGATTGCTGCAGGAGGATACGCAATCAACGATTATTTTGATGTGCAAGTAGATAAAATAAACAATAGTGATGAAGTAATTGTAGGCAAAACAGTAAAACGAAGAGTTGCAATGGCCATGCACTTATGTTTAAGTGGTATTGGCGTTGTTATTGGTTTTTATTTGGGATATAAAGCTGGTAATGTCAATTTTGGTTTGATACATGTTATTGCTTCTGGATTACTGTGGTTTTATTCAACCAATTACAAAAAGCAATTTCTAACAGGTAATTTGGTCGTTTCTTTCCTTACTGCTTTGGTTGTAATTATGATTCCAATATTCGAAATCACTCCAAGTATTACTTTAGCTAATGCCCAAATTTCTAAAAACGTATTCCTACTGATTGGTATTTATGCGGTGTTTGCATTTATCACAACACTTATAAGAGAAATTATTAAAGATCTTGAAGATTATAAGGGTGATGTAAGTATGGGCTATAAAACGCTTGCCATTTCTTGGGGGCCTCAAAAGGCCAAATCGCTTTTAAACATTTTGGGATGGTTGACCTTAGTAAGTATTGCTTTGTTACTATTGGTTCAGTTTGGTGTTGATTATTATGCCTTTACTTACGTATTACTATTTATAGAAATTCCACTTTTAATGCTGCTTGTTAAATTGCCAAAAGCAGAAAATGCACTACAATACCACAAGCTCAGTAACTTGATGAAAATCATTATGATTTTTGGTTGTTTATCGATGTTTGTCTTTACCATTTTAGCACAATATGGACTTTAATAAAGAACTACTTTTAGCTTCCAAATCGCCAAGAAGACAAGAGCTTATAAAATCGTTGGGTTATCCATTTTCTATTTGCGAAATAGATGTAGAAGAGATTTATCCCGAAAACTTAAAAGGCGCTGAAGTAGCCGAGTTTTTAAGTCATTTAAAGGCAAGTGCTTATTCGTTACCTCTTACAGATAATCAGGTTGTTATTAGCGCTGATACTATTGTTTGTTTGGATGATGAAATTCTAGGCAAACCAAAAAACACCATCGAGGCATCAGAAATGTTGAATCAACTTTCGGGACGCTCGCATAAAGTTATCACTGGAGTTACATTGATGAGCTCAAATGATGTCCTTACTTTTTCTGAAGAAACCAAAGTTACCTTCAAAGATCTAAGTCAAACAGAAATAGACTATTACATAAGCCATTATAAACCATTCGACAAAGCTGGATCCTATGGCATACAAGAATGGATTGGGCATATTGGAATTACAAAGATGGAAGGGTCTTATTTCAACGTTGTAGGCCTACCTATTCAAAAGATTTATCAAAATTTACAGTCTCTATAATGCAAAAAGCAAGCCTCATACTTTTAAATATCCTGTTGATAGGACAAATTTCTTTCGCCCAACAATCTGACGAACAGCCGAGTTGGAGCATGAAACAGGAAATTGCACCACTTGCCTTAATCACAATTGGTTCGATATTGTTGCTTAGTAATATTGACTCGTTGGTTCAAAAAAACATCTATAAAACCACAACAGACTTAGATGATTATACGCAGTGGGCTCCAATTGGAATAATGTATGCTTTAGATGCTTTCAAGGTTCCTGCAAAAAATTCTGTTCAAACCCAAACCGCATATTTTGGAATTGCTACCATCAGTAATGCAATTCTCGTTCACGGATTGAAAAACATTACACATCGAACCAGGCCTAGTAATGCAAAACACTCTTTTCCTTCTGGGCACACTTCACAAGCCTTTGTAAGTGCCACGGTATTTTGGCACGAATTCAAAGATACTAACCCAATTCTGGCCTCCTCGGCCTATGTTTTTGCCACTGCCACAGGCATTATGCGTATGGTAAACAACAAGCACTGGTTTACCGATGTTGTTGTAGGTGCTGGAGTAGGAATTTTAGTAACAGACTTATTATATGCTTGGGATCCACTTAAAAACTGGGATGGCTTTAAGTTCGAAAACTCCAGTCTAAAACCTAGCATCGGGCAAATGGGAGAAGCAACGGTCGCTTCCTTAAAATTTCAGTTTTAATAATTCCCCAAACAACCCTTTGGCTTAAATGATTGTCTATTTTAGAGCAATCAAAATTCTAAGCTTGTGGAGTACGTATTGAATTTACAGGGTTTAAGCAAAGTTTACAGCAATCTTACTGCTGTAAACAACCTAGATTTCTCTATCACTAAGGGAAGTGTTTTTGGCTTATTGGGGCCGAATGGTAGTGGTAAAACTACCACCTTAGGGATGATTTTAGGTGTCATAAAATCCAGTTCTGGAAACTATCAATGGTTTGGTGAAAAACCCAAACCGTCTGTTTTAAAGCGCATTGGTGCCATTTTAGAAACACCAAATTTCTATCCTTATCTGTCTGCATTTCAAAATCTCGAAATTGTAGCAGAAATCAAAGAAGTAAATAAGAATAGGATCAACGAAGTATTGAAGCTTGTTGGTTTATTTGATAGAAGCCATGACGATTTCAAAACCTACTCTTTAGGTATGAAACAAAGGCTGGCAATAGCATCTGCCTTGCTCCCCAACCCAGAAGTATTAATTCTAGACGAACCTACCAATGGTTTAGATCCACAGGGGATTTCTGAAATTCGCGAACTCATAAACCAAGTAGCAAAACAGGGAGTAACTATAATTTTGGCAAGTCATTTATTGGATGAAGTTGAGAAGGTTTGCACGGATGTATTGGTATTGCAAAGAGGTGAAAAATTGTATCAGGGTACAGTTGCTGGATTAAACTCCGAATTCGATCAGATTATTGTTAATTCTGATAAGACGGAAGAATTAAAAGCTACGCTAGAAGCTATGGCAGAAATACAGAAAGTTGAATCCATCGAAAATAAATTAACAGTTACACTGACTACGGATTTAACTACTGCTGAATTAAACCAGCGATTGTATAGTAAGGGTATTGTTCTTTCTCATTTAGAAAGAAATAAAAAGACTCTCGAGAAGCATTTCTTAGAATTAATAGCCAAATAACTATGATTAAATTATTGTACATCGAATGGCTTAAATACAAGCCTAACAGAGCTTTTTGGGTGCTTATTGGAATGTTCGTCATTTTGCAATCTTTCGTTATTTATGGAATGGATTCTTTCAAATTGAACCTAACAGGAACCGAAAATGGGCAGCAGGTAAATTTTGGAATGTTAGGGGTTCTTACCCTTCCCAAAATTTGGATTTACCTGACTTACATAGCCGGGTTCTTTAAAGTTATATTGGCTGTCGCTGTCATTATGCTGATATGTAATGAATTTGAATACAGAACTTTCAGACAACAATTGATTGATGGTTTGTCAAGAACACAGATGGTAATGTCGAAATTTCTAAGCATTTTTTCATTTACCTTATTAAGTGGTATTGTGCTGCTACTTCTTATTCTCATGTTTGCCAAGACCACTGATTCGGAAGTAGGATTACTAGAGAATTCGGAATTTCTATTCGCTTATATGCTACAAAATTTGGGTTACATGTCTTTTGCCTTTTTATTGGCATTATTGATGCGAAAAACGGGCTTAACCATTATCATGTTACTGCTCTACTCCTTTATTATTGAACCTATCATACTTTATAAATTCCCAGAGATTGGTTCCTTTTTGCCATTAGAAACTTTTGGTAGCCTAATCCACTCACCCTTTACAAGCATGTTGGGTACAGAACTTCAAAGTGGTATAGAACCAAAACAGGTTGTGCAAGGATTTATCTATGTTGTCTTATTTTGGTTT
>JBLHRE010000092.1:0-7396 GCA_047625765.1 Flavobacteriales bacterium | reverse complement strand
TAAGGTGGAAATGATGTTGGACAGGTGGTTAAATATGATTAATCCCCATCGGGGATGTCATTTACCTGGCTCTATTGATAGTAAGACGAGATGATTTTTTTCGTTATAACCCATGAAATCATTAAGGTAGAAATGATGTTGGACAGGTGGTTAAATATGATTAATCCCCATCAGGGATGTCATTTCCCTGGCTCTATTGATAGTAAGACGAGATGATTTTTTCGTTATATATCCATGAAATCATTAAGGTAGAAATGATGTTGGACAGGTGGTTAAATATGATTAATCCCCATCGGGGATGTCATTATTCTAGCACCAAGGGTGCGGTTATTTGTAAACCCCAGAGGGGTGACATTATTCTTACGGAAATAGGTAGGTAACATTGCTGCTAAATAATTTCACAGCAATAGCCAAAAGTATAATTCCGAATATTTTACGCAATACAGCAATACCAACATCGCCCAAGAATCGCTCTATGCGGTTGGTTAATCTTAAAACCAACCAAACGATTACCATATTTATAAGAATAGCGATAACAATATTAATTCCAGCAAATTCAGCACGTAAAGAAATGATAGAAGTCATTGATCCTGCACCTGCAATTAAGGGGAATGCCAATGGTACAATAGAAGCAACCTTGGTATTGGTTTCTTCTTCCTTAAAAAAATCATGACCAAGAACCATTTCTAAAGCCATAAAAAATAAAATGAACGATCCCGCCACTGCAAACGAGCGTACATCAATTCCAATAATATACAGGATTTGTTCACCAATAAGTAAAAAGGCAAGCATTATTCCACCAGCAATCATCACCACTTTTCCAGGGTGAATTTTACCAGCTTTCTTTTTGATATTGATGATTAATGGGATAGAACCAATAATGTCGATTACGGCAAAAAGAATCATTGTTGCCTTGGCTATCTGGGTCCAATCGAAATTCCACATACTTGCTTTTTTTAATAAATCATTGGTTTCTCAACCATTTTTGTTTGCCTTCTACTCTAAAAATAGGATGTCTTAAATGCGTTTTCTCATAATGCTTAGACTGTTTGTGAATCCAATCTAGTTGCGCATACCAGTTATTCGCTAAGTTTTTATCCTTGATTTTTGCGGCTTCAAAGTTCCGCTTTAATTCTGGATTTTCGGTCAATATTTTGGATGCTTTATCTTCAAAAACATAAGGAGAGAAATGTTCTTTTTGTTGCAAATAGGCGTCAAAGAAATTCCAGTTAAAATAGGAGTCAACGGCAGTTGGTTCTAAAGCTTGTACAATATAGCGTGCTCCTTTTTGGATCGTGCTCACAACATAATCACCTTTTCTAAATTGTATTGTTTTTGTAGAGGAGGTAACGGTTGTGTTATGATGCAAATAATGACCTTCGTAAGGATTGGTTCCTGTTTCGAAATCTGCATAATGGTAAACGGTAACTTCAAATGCACTGTCTTTTTCCAGTACATCCATTTCTATTTTGTTTGCTCTAAAACGGTCAATTATATGGTGCTGACTTTGTGGAAGAACATATGCCAAAGGCACATCAATAATGTCTATTGCATTGTAACTATTTCTGAAGGCTATAGTTTTTTGAAAAGGCTTCGATCTATCGTAATACAAGCGTTGGTGTGTCCCAATGTCACTTTGTTTGTACTCCGCATCATAACCAAGAAATTCTATACTGTCTGCATAGGATTTATCATGTTCCCAATTTAAAGGCAGCGTTGTAGCCGAAGCATAAATTTGAACTTGCCTTTCTTTCATCGCAACAATACCCTTCGCGTCTTCTGCCAATTTGACCAACAGCGTTTCCATCAAAGCATAAGTTGCTTCTGTTCTTTCTTTGTATGGCTTTAACATATGTGTTTCGGCTACATATGCAATGGTGTTAAACAAAGCAGCGTAACCTGAGCTATAGCGAGGAGAATCATAAAATTGATCAATGCCAGAAGCATCAGGGCTTGTTCCCCAAACATTGACATAAGGAGACATAGGGAATCCTTTTTCCTTCATTTTTTTCTCTAATACAGGATTTAAAGTAACACGCATGTATTTTGCTAATTCTGATCCCAATTTGTCTTCTTGGGTAGCTAGGTAGGTCATTACATGTTGGTAATCCGCTCCGTTTGATACATGGTTGTCTAAGAAAATATGTGGCTCCCAATCGTGAAATATTTCTGCAAAAGCCCACATATTTTTGCTGTCCATTTTCATGAAATCTCTGTTTAGATCGTAGTTTCTTCCATTGCCCCTAAAACCATAAGCTTCTGGGCCGTTTTGGTTGGTGCGGGTATGGCTATTGCGGTACAAGGCACCACCTATATTATAATAAGGAATAATACAGATAACAATATCTTTATACGTTTGCTGCAGTTCTGGTGATTTCAAAATATCTCGAATAAGCATCATGCTAGCATCTACTCCATCTGGCTCGCCTGGGTGTATGGCATTGTTGACCAAAAAGACGGGGCGTTTAGCCTTTTTTATTTGATTTGGTTTGAACTTACCATCGTACGACCAGACAGCTAAATGCAAAGGAAAGCCTGCATCCGTTTCTTTATAGCTTAGTAGTTTCAATTGATCGAAATCAGCGGCCAATGCTTTCCAATAAGCAATGCCTATATCATAAGGAGCAGATGCTTCTTTATTGTGATTTTCGTAATAGGTTGTGTGGTCATTCTTTGTTTTTATCTCACAAGCAGAGAGGCAAAACAGCAGGGTAAATAGGGGTAAAAAAAGTTTCATAAATGAAGGTTTTAGCGAAGGTACATTATTCCTTCTTTTTTAGATATTTGAATGATGCAAGGAGAAGCACTAGATACAACCATTGAATTTCTGAAAGGAGTAGGCCCGCATAGGGCTGAAATGCTTCAGAAGGAGCTTGGTATCTTCCGTTTTAACGACCTTCTTAACTTTTTTCCGTTCCGATATATTGATCGAAGTAAGTTTTATACGGTTTCAGAAATCAAAAATGACTTACCCTTTGTTCAGTTAAAGGGACAAATAATGGGGTTTAGGGAAATTGGTCAAGCGAGAAAAAAGCGTTTGGTGGCTAAATTTACCGATGGTACGGGAACAATGGAATTGATTTGGTTCAAGGGAGCTAAGTGGATCAAAGACAATCTGAAAACTGGCAAAGACTACATTGTCTTTGGTAAGCCGAATTTCTTCAATGGTACTTTTTCAATTCCGCATCCAGAAATGGAGGAGGAAGAAGTGGCACAGAAAAAAATAAATGCAGCATTACAGCCTGTATATCATTCTTCTGAAAAGTTAAACAATAGAAATCTTAATAGTAAAGGGATTACCAAATTGTTGCAAGCAATGTTGCCTTTAATAAAAGAGCAATTGGTTGAGAATTTACCAGAAGAAATGATTCAGCGTTTTAAGCTGATGCATAGGAGAGAGGCATTTTATACCATACATTTTCCGCCAAGTTCAGAAGCATTATTCCATGCTAGAAGGCGCTTGAAATTTGAAGAATTGTTCTTTATCCAACTCGGATTGGTACGAGACAAAGAAGTCAGAAAACATAAAATAAAAGGATATTTGCTGGAGGAGTTGGGAGGTTATTTCAAACAGTTCTACGAGGAGATATTACCCTTTGAGCTAACGGGAGCACAGAAAAGAGTGTTGAAAGAAATTCGATTGGATACCATGACAGGTGCTCAGATGAATCGCTTGGTACAAGGAGATGTTGGTTCAGGAAAAACTATTGTTGCTTTGATGAGTTTGTTGGTAGCTATAGATAATGGTTTCCAAGGTTGTTTGATGGCGCCTACAGAAATATTAGCAACACAACATTATACGGCTATCAAAGAAATGCTCGAGCCCTTGGGCTTGGAAGTAGCATTTCTTTCAGGGTCTATAAAAGGTGTTGCAAGAAAGAAAATACTGGAGTCCTTGGCCGATGATTCTTTAAAGTTAATTATAGGTACCCATGCTTTGATCGAAGATAAGGTGCAGTTTGCAAAATTAGGAATGTGTGTTATCGATGAACAACACCGTTTTGGTGTAGCGCAAAGAAGTAGGCTTTGGAAGAAATCTACCCTTCCTCCGCATGTTTTGGTAATGACAGCAACACCAATTCCAAGAACCTTAGCTATGACATTGTATGGCGATTTAGATATTTCTATTATCGATGAATTGCCTCCGGGTAGAAAGGCTATTAAGACGGTACACCGCTACGATTCGAACAGATTAGCCGTACAAGGCTTTATGAAAGAAGAAATAGCCAAAGGCCGTCAGGTATATGTAGTGTATCCATTGATTGAAGAAAGCGAAACCTTAGATTATAAAGATCTAATGGATGGATATGAAAGTATTTCGCGCGATTTTCCAAGACCACAATATCAAGTTAGTGTAGTGCATGGTCGTATGAAATCGCAAGACAAGGAAATGGAAATGCAACGTTTTGTTTCGGGAAAAACTCAAATCATGGTGGCTACAACAGTCATCGAAGTGGGGGTAAATGTTCCCAATGCATCAGTAATGGTAATAGAAAGTGCCGAACGTTTTGGGCTGTCTCAATTGCACCAGCTTAGAGGGAGAGTAGGAAGAGGCAGCGATCAGTCTTTCTGTATTATGATGAGTTCTCATAAATTAAGTGCAGAAGGTAAAGAACGACTAGCAACCATGGTGCGTACTAACGATGGCTTCGAAATTGCAGATGTAGATTTAAAATTACGAGGGCCAGGAGATATGATGGGTACCCGTCAAAGTGGAGTGTTGGATTTAAAGATTGCAGATTTGGTAAAAGATGCCAGAGTCTTGCAGGTAGCAAGAGATACCGCTAAAGAAATAATTGCGGCAGATCCATCGCTTAATAAACCAGAACATATTCGTATTCGTAATTTTTTTATCAAAAGCCGAATGAAAGATTCTAATTGGAGTCGAATTTCTTAACAGATTTTAAGCCTAAGATTAAAGGGCTTTATTATTTTTACCCAAAATGTTATTACATGAAAAAACTTCTTGTACTTATTGCTCTTGCTGGATTGATGTTGCAAGTCAATGCCCAAAAACAATCCTACTCTTATTCGTTTACAATTAAGGGAAGTCAAGATACCGTAGCTTATTTAGCATCGTACTATGGCGAGAAGCTATTTTATAACGATACAGTGCTTGTCGATAAAAAGGGGCGTTTTGTTTTTGAAGGGAAAGGTGAAAAGCCGGGGGGTATCTATGCCTTTGTCTTGCCAAGCCAAAAATATTTCGAATTTTTAATAGCAGAACCCAATTTTTCATTGGAAACGGATACCGCTGACTTTATTGAAAATATGCGCGTAAAAGGATCGGCAGAAAACGAAATCTTTTTCAAGCAAATGCAACTGGTAGGGGCTCTTAATAATCAGGTTCAGCCACTAATGGCAGAGCGCGATAGTTTGTCTAAGCTCGATGCTAAAAGCCCAAGGTTAGACGAGATTAAGGACATTATGTTATCCTTCGATGAAAAGGTGAAATCATCTAGACTAAAAGTATATACAGACTATGGGCATTTGTATGTGTCGCAAGTTTTTGCGGCAACAGAAGATCCAATTATTCCTGATGATTTAGGTGAAGAATTAGAAGGGAAAGAAAAGGATAAAGTTCGTTTTGATTATTTCAAAGCACATTTTTTTGATAGAATAGATTTTAGTGATGAACGCGTGATGCGCATGCCGGCCTTTCATAAAAAAATGGTCCGTTATTTAGAGAAAATGACTGCGCAAACTCCTGATTCAGTTATTGTTTCTGCCAAAGAAATTGTGGACATGTCTAAAGCAGACACCGAAGTCTTTCGATATGTTTTAAACTATATAACCTCGCATTACGAATCTTCAAAAATTATGGGCATGGATGCCGTGTTTGTGGCAATGGTAGAATGTTATTACGCTACTGGTGATGCAACTTGGTTGAAAGGAGAAAAACTGGAAAAATTAGTAGAAACCTCTGATAAGCTAAAGCCAACTTTAATAGGCAAAAGAGCACCTTTTTTACGCATGCAAGATACTTCTGGCACATGGCGCAGTTTGTACGATATAGAAAGCCCTATTACCGTTTTATTTATTTGGGATCCGGACTGTGGCAATTGTAAAAAAGCCATGCCTAAACTAGAAGAGTTCTATCAAAATTATAAAGATAAGGGAGTTGAGTTGTATGCCGTTTCTACCGATTTCGAAAATGACAAATGGATCTCGTTTTTGAAAAAAAATCCTAAAATGTCATGGATAAATGTTTCGGACAGCCCCCAACATCCAAATGCTTTTAGAGATGTGTACGATGTGTTTTCTACACCTAGGCTATTTGTGTTGGATAAAAACAAAATCATAAAAGCAAAACGATTGGGAGTAGAACAATTGCCCGATTTTGTGGATTTCCTCTTAAAGGAAAACAATAAAGACAAGTAACAAAAAAGGAGCCCTAAGGCTCCTTTTTTTTATTTGCTAATAAGTATTTGTTCGGTTTTTGTTCCCGATGAAGATTGTAACACAAAGAGATAATTACCAGCTTCGAAATGAGTTAGATCTAAAGCGATTTTTGTAGTGCCTAGATTTACTTGAATCCTTCTGTTTAATAGTACTCTTCCTGTCATATCAACTATAGAATATTCTGCCTTCTCTGGGGTAGAACTATTTATCAAAACTGCAGTAAGTCCCGTGCTTGGATTTGGGAATACTTTCATCTGATTGGCAATAGTCCAAGAGTTTAATCCAACATTACCACCAGTCAAGGCTACATTATCAATCAATAGTGTTGATCCAGAGTTTTCTCCACTTACAAAATACAGCAATACAGAATCTGGAGCCACCGGTACAGAAATAGGAATGCTATAATTGATATACGCACCTGGGTTGGGAGCAAACAGATTGTATTCAGCCGATATTATGGTATTGTCATTATAAAAAATCAAGGCATAAAAAGCGGTATCCAAGCCACTTGGACTGTATTTATAATCTAAAGCAAAAGTTGTAGGCTGAGCAGTGTAAGGAATAGCTCTTATAGAAGAGTTTTCTGGTATCGGGCCAACCGATAAAACGCCAGGTATCATATTGCCATCAATAGAAATAGTTTCTAAACTAGCAGCGAAACTTCCAGAGGCAGCATCATTGGTTTTGGTTACAGGGCTTTCATTTACGCCTTGGAATAACTGATTGTACGAAAACCATGAGTTTGGTAATTCCACATTAATGGGTGTCCAATTTTCGAAGCTGTTGTTGGGGATTGCTGCAGCAGGAGTTCCTAAGCTGGATGTAAATTGGATGTCGTCTACCATTAAAAATGAGCCAGGAACACTGTAATCGGCAAAGGCATCACTGCTAATAAATGCAATCAAAATAGAATCTTGAGTGCTTGAACTTAAGGGGTAGGCAAAGCGTTTCCATGTATTTTGGGTGCCAGCAAATTTCCAAACCTGCATTTCAG
>JBLHRE010000091.1:0-7460 GCA_047625765.1 Flavobacteriales bacterium | reverse complement strand
CTAGGATCGGACACAACTACGGATGAGTGGAGTTATGAAGCAATATGGTTTGACTATGAAATAGGTTTTGATGATGCAGGAGGTGATAATTTTTATGGCCTTATGGTGGGTGGAGAGTTTCAAGAGTATAAATCCGCAAATAGATCAATACTCGAAAACCAATCAACAGAGGTTACAGATGGCGCTGAAGCAATTTTTTATACTTCGGATATCTTTTTCTCGAATCAATTTTTTAAAGGAAAAAGAGCAAAATTACAGATAAGCGTTGGTTATCAAATAAATGGCAATATTCCATTCTTGAGCTTAATCAGCCTTTCTAATGCAGAGTTAGAATCAAGACTGGCAGCGTCAAAACAAGAAAACACTTATACTGATTTCTTTAGCGAACCTATTACCATCCCTACTAATATTGAAAACGGATTGGGATATTTTGGATACGTACAAAAGTACAGCTTACAATAAGCGAGTTACAAACAGCGAAAAGGGCTACTCACCAATGTGAGTAGCCCTTTTTTATTTTCAAAACTCGAAGCTTCTAGAACTTGTACGAGATCCCCACTCCTAACAACTCTTTAAACTGAATTCTAGGCCCTGTAGCGTCCGTTATTCCGTCATCATTACTATCTACAGCAATTGCAATATCATCATCGTAAATCAGCTCTGTGCTTATGCTAACGCTAAACAAGCTATTCACCTTCATGCTTATGCTCGTTTGCCAATTGACATCGATATTTTGTGGGTTATTTAAGTAATTAGAGAACAAGGTGAGTTTCGTATCCAAATTGATATTTTCCATCAGCGTTACCTTGTACATCCCCTTAAGGTATGCTCCAAACTCGCTTCTAATTTTATCGCCCGCCTCAACCCCAAATGCTCCTACTGCAGATAATGCAGTATCATTTACAATGGTTGTTTTACCTGTTATTGGAGAAACCATCACCGAAAAATTGTCTGATGGTTTGTAACTAATACCCGCAGAATAGATCATGTATGCAGGGGCTAAAAACCCAGAAATTGCAACCGACTCGTTTGGATAATTATACCCATCGATGAACTGCGTGTTGAAATTTAAAAGGGCGGAATAACTCCAATTTTTCTTAAGCCATTTTTTGTTGTACTGACTACTTATAACTAACCTATCATCACTCTTAATTGTACGCTCGCCATCTCTTCTAATAAAGCCATAACCCGCTTCAAAATTGTTATCCCATGTACTTGCTTTAAAAGCATAATTGGCATTGTATTTCAACAAACCATTTAGGGCTACAGAACTCAATCCCCCCGCATTCCAATTGGTTAAAGATAGCTGCGAAAAATTCAAGCCTGCCTCGCCATTAAACTTCCACTTTTTTGTTGAATCGGCCTCTTGTGCCGCACTCGTAAAGCTTAGCATCCCTAAAGCTACTATCGAAATGTAAATAACTACTTTCATAAGATTAAATTTAAAATTTTACTTGCTTACAGAATTCATAAATAATTATAAAACCCTGTATTTCAGTAATTAAAATTAAAAAAGGGTGACTATTTAAAATAATCACCCTTGCTTTTAATATAGTAAGTTATTGTACGGATAACGCTTGATATGCAGCTCTTTCACCTTCTCGTATACCACCTCTTTTAACTCGTCTAGATTGGTTAAGTTGGTAGCCGATATAAACATACAAGGATGCTCTTTTGCCATCCATGTTTTTTGCCATTCCTCCAGACTAATATTCGCCTTAGTTGCAGGCGTCAAATCGTCTTCGTCTTTTGGTGTATAGGTAAACGCATCGATCTTATTAAACACCATTAAAGTTGGTTTGTCTTGCGACTCAATCTCTCCTAAAATTTTATTTACAGAAGCTATATGATCTTCGAAATTCTTGTGCGCTATATCAACCACATGAATCAAATAATCGGCCTCCCTTACCTCGTCTAAAGTCGACTTAAACGACTCTACCAATTGGGTAGGCAACTTGCGAATAAACCCTACGGTATCCGACAACAAAAATGGCAAATTATCTATCACTACTTTTCTTACTGTCGTATCTAGTGTTGCAAATAATTTGTCCTCGGCAAACACATCAGACTTCGATAAAACATTCATCAAAGTAGATTTACCAACATTGGTATACCCTACCAATGCAACACGAATTAAATGTGTTCTGTTTTTACGCTGAATCCCCATTTGCTTATCAATTTTGATAAGCTGCTTTTGTAGAGAATATATCTTGTCCTTAATAATTCTTCTATCCGTTTCTATCTGCGTTTCTCCAGGACCTCTTAAGCCAATACCCCCTTTTTGACGCTCAAGGTGCGTCCACATTCGGGTTAATCGTGGTAACAAGTATTTGTATTGCGCTAACTCTACTTGCGTCCTTGCATGCGATGTTTGTGCGCGGCCAGCAAAAATATCCAGAATCAAGTTTGTTCTATCTAAGATTTTTATTTCCAAGATTTTCTCAATGTTTCTTAGTTGTGATGGACTTAACTCATCATCAAAAATGGCAACATCAATTTCTTCTGCTTTGATGTATTCTAAGACTTCGTTCATTTTACCTGTGCCCAAAAAAGTTTTGGGATGCGGCACATCCAAATGCTGTGTAAAACGCTTAACAGGAATTGCACCAGCCGTTTCTGTTAAAAAAGCCAACTCATCCAAATACTCATGCGCCTGCTCTTCTTCCTGAAAACGTACAATAACGCTTATCAAGACAGCCTTCTCCTGCTTGTCTAAAACTTTCTTTACTTCTATCACAATCTATGTGTTACGAAATCCAACCTCTACCTAAGCCAGCGGTCATAAATGGCCATGGGATACTTATGAATATGATAAATAGTGCTACCCCAAAAAACACTACTAACTTCTTATATTTTTGCTGATCTGTTAAAGCTTTCAATGCCTTTTTTCGTCCAACAGTAATTAAGACCAGCGCTATTAACATTCCAATAAAATGCTCTACTAAAAAAAAACGTGTTACCGTATCGCCCATACTGGCACCCATATTACTCATTGCCCCTTTAATTATTGGGCTAATAAAATATAAAACCAAACCAACTGTAAATTGAATATGCACAGAAAGCATTGCCCAGAAAGCTAATTTCTCATCACCCTTGCTAAAAGACTTGCGAGAATTCAATCCCATCATACTTTTAATAATAGTAAACAGAATAAGAGCCAAAACCACATACCTCAACACCGAATGAATCTGCAATACTGCTGAAAACATACTTTTAATTTTTAATGAATAACAAATGTAAGCAAAGCAACGCGCTATAAGGGTAGGCAATTAAAATGTTATTAGTCCCTAATTGTTAAGTCCTGTTTATGCTCTACCCAAAAATAAGCTTTAGATTTAGCAATAAAAAAAATGAGATCGCACGAAATAGAATACAAGATTCATGGAGACGACATGCAGGTTGTTTCTATTCTTCTCGACCCACAAGAAACTGTTATTGCCGAAGCGGGCACCATGAACTGGATGGATAGGGACATTAAATTCGAAGCCAAAATGGGCGATGGATCTAAACCTAATCAAGGAATTTTCGGAAAACTATTAGATGTTGGTAAGCGAGTAATTACGGGCGAATCTATTTTCTTAACCCACTTTACCAATCAAGGAGCGGGTAAAAAAGAAGTTGCCTTTGCAGCTCCCTACCCCGGCAAAATTATCGCTTTAGACATGGCTGCTTTTGGTGGCGAAATAATTTGCCAAAAAGATGCTTTTTTATGTGCAGCCAAAGGTACAGAGGTAACTATTGCTTTTACCAAACGTTTGGGCGCTGGATTCTTTGGAGGAGAAGGGTTTATACTACAGAAATTGAGGGGCGATGGTTTGGCTTTTTTACATGCTGGAGGTACCGTTATTAAGAAAGAACTGAACAACAGTTCTTTGCTAATTGACACGGGATGTATTGTAGGTTTTAGCCCCGGGTTAGATTATAGCATTGAAAGAGCTGGAAATTTAAAATCAATGTTTTTTGGTGGCGAAGGATTATTTTTAGCAACCATTCAAGGAACCGGAACTCTTTATTTACAGAGTTTACCTTTCTCCAGATTAGCTGATAGAATTATTCAGCATGCCCCAAAAATGGGAGGCTCTAGCAAAGGAGAAGGCTCTATTTTGGGAGGCTTAGGAAGAATGATTGATGGGGACAGATAGATTAATTGCAAAATTAAAATTATGAGAATTATTAGTTTGGTTATTTTAACAAGTTTAGCATTGCACAGTTTTGGTCAGGTTACTTACAAAAAGCATCAGATAAAAAGTAGCGCGCTGCTTGTTGTCGACCCAAAGGCAGAAATAAAAGATTACCAAGCACAGATAATCAGCCTAGAAGCACCAAGCCCCGGTGGCGATTCGTACCGTTCGTTTTTGATGCGACAAAAAATAAAACAAAGTGCTTTACACCCCAGAAAACCAAGCGCAGCAATCTCCAATAAATCTGCTTCTGCCAGCCCTATTGTAAATAAAGGCACAAGAATGTATCGTTATGTTGGCGGGCAAAACCGCGATGTATTTGGAGGGATTCCTAACGACAATACTTTGGCCGTTTCTAATGACGGCATTGTTCTTTGCGGAATAAATTCTGCGATATGGGCCTATGACAGTAATAATGACACTACCTACTTTTCTAATTATGTTAGATCATTAAAAAACATTGGAGGGGGAAGTATTTCTGACAACAACTTTGACCCAAAAGTAATGTACGACCCAAAAGCCGACCGCTGGATTTTAGTTTACCTTCAAAATACGACCCCTAGTACAAGTCTCATTAAAGTTTGCTTTAGCACAACCAACAATCCCAACGATCCCTGGAACTCTTACACCCTCCCTGGAAACCCATTAAATAATAATCGTTGGTCCGATTTTCCTGCACTAACCATAACAGAAGAAGAGGTGTTTTTAACCCTAAACTTAATTATTCCCGGTGTTTCGTGGCAAGTAGGTTTCGATGGCTCTATTATTTGGCAAATAGACAAAGAGGATGGGTTTTCTGGCGCTTCAGTTTTAAAAAACACCCTTTGGACAGATATTGAATACAAGGATACCCTCATCCGAAATTTACATCCGGTTTGGGGTGCCGAAGGAATTGCTTCAGAACCTGTTTTCCTATCCAATAGAAACTTTGACCTTAGCAATGACAGTATTTTCATACTGCACTTAGACGGCACATTATCCGACACCAATGCAGTGTTAAATATCAATGTCGCCACATCTAACAAAACTTATGGCGTACCACCAAATGCACGCCAATTTGACACCGATTTAACCGACCCTACCAGAGGCTTGCAAACCAACGATGCACGCGTTTTAGGAGCTATTTCTAATGGCGATTGGATTCAGTTTGTAGGCAACACTGTAGTACCTGCAACTGGGTTTTGCGGGATTTATCATGGCTTTATCAAAAACCCTTTAGACAATCCTCAAATCACTGCAAATATTATTCAGCATACTACTCAAGATTTTGGATACCCAAATCTTTCTTGGTCTGGTGATGAAGATTGCGACATAGAAACTTTAATTGGATTTGATTTTGCTTCCCCTTCCGATGACCCTGGAGTGGCGGCAGTATATTTCGATAACGATAGCTTGTACTCCGATGCTACTGTGTTAAAAGCTGGCGAATCGTATACCGATAGACATGATGATAGCTACGAGCGCTGGGGCGATTATTTTGGAATGCAACGCAAGTACGATGACGGTAAAAAAGCTTGGCTTGCGGGTTATTTTGGAAATACTGTAAGACAAAATATTACCTGGGTTTCTGAAATAGAGAGTCCAGACAAGAACAATTTAAAAATAGCTAGCATACAAACAGGCAATCATTCGCTTTGCAAAGGAGAATTAGAAATCGTAGCAATTGGAGGCGTACCACCATTTCAATATCTATTTAACGGTATAGAAACAAACACAATAAATCAAACAAGGGAATTGTGCTCTAATGACACGCTTATTATTGGAGTAAAAGATAGCAGGGGATGCTTTGTTTCGGATACAATTTATACCAAAATGACACTCCCCGATCCGGAAGCAAATGTATTTCCAAATCCCAGTTCAGAATTAGTTGTTATTCAATTTGAAGTGGATGAATCGCAAAACATTGAAGCCGCAATATTTGATAATTCGGGTCATTTGGTAGATTTAGTGCTAAACCACCCAACAAAATTTGGGAAAAACGAAATCCTATTCAACATTCAAGACCTCGATAATGGTCTATATTACCTTAGGCTTAAGGGATCGAAAGGATATAGCAAAGCGGAGAAATTTGTGAAAGCCGGAAAATAATAATTGTACTTAATAATAACCCATTTGGATTGTTACTTTTGGTATCTCTTACCCGATTACCTCAACAGCCTTTGGCTTTTCATTTTAAAATAGAATTATGAAATACTTACTCATAACCGCCATTTCTATCTCTTGCTTAACCCTGTCTTGCGACACGCTTTCTGAGGTAGGAAAAGAATTGGGCAACCAAGCAGATGAAGCTTATTCGCAACCATCAAGTTTAGAAATAAACAATGGATTAAAAGAAGCCTTGACAAGAGGAACAGATAGTGCCGTTGGCCTTTTGAACAAAAGCGGTGGTTACCAAGACAATCCTTTGGTGAAAATCCCTTTCCCTAAAGAAGTGGATGAAGTTGCTGAAAAACTGAAGCAATTGGGAATGACCAAATTGGTTTCTGATTTTGAACAAAGCATGAACAAAGCAGCCGAAAATGCTGCGGCAAAAGCAAAACCCATTTTTGTAAATGCCATTACCAGCATGAGCTTTGCCGATGCAAGAGCTATTCTTACTGGAGGAAACGGAGCGGCTACCAATTACTTCAAATCGAAAACATCGCAGCGTTTAAAGGCTGCCTTCAAACCAGAAATAAACAAAGCATTGAATGCGGTAAATGCCACCAAATATTGGACGGACATCACTACAGCTTACAACCGCATTCCTATGTTAGCAGATGTAGAAGCAGACCTTTCTACCTATGTCACCGACAAAGCAATGGAAGGCTTGTTTTTGATGATAGAACAAGAAGAAAACAAAATAAGACAAGACCCAGCAGCAAGGGTGACGGAGCTACTTAAAAAAGTATTTGGATCAATAAACTAAGCATGAGATACATTCTAATACTTTCCCTGTTTATTGGCAAAATTAGCTTTGCCCAAACTGATGCCATAAAGTATCAGCCGGTACTATACCTAGAGTCATCGTTTAGTTTTGGCATTACTCCTGATGCTTTTAACACGATTAATTTTGGGGGTGTTTTTGGTGCACCAGTAACAGAGCATTTCTGGTTGGGAATAGGAGGTGGATATAATAAAATCATAGACAAAACTTTTAAAGGAGGCCTTGTCCCTGTCTTTTTGGAATTGAGCAATTATCGAAACAAACATAACCCAAAGTTATTTCAGAGTTTGAGAGTTGGAATTATTACACCTGGTGCTGGAATAAGTCCCTATTTAGGATTTCGAACGGGAAGG
>JBLHRE010000090.1:0-7465 GCA_047625765.1 Flavobacteriales bacterium | reverse complement strand
TCCCTACAATTGTTTCGTTACCCGATCCTATTTCCATTTGATCGAAGTATACCCAATGTGCAATACGTAACCAGAACTGTGTGTTACGATTTATCTTGAAACTCTCGTTAACATAACAACGAATGCCTTGATGGTAATAGGCTGGTATGGAGTAGCTATATAGGACATCCCTTTCGTAGCTGTAAATTCTATTGTTGAAATCCTTGGCATTAAAACTGGCAATTCTAAAATTGTGAGAATGCTTTCCTGCCTTTTGCTGCCATTCTAAGAATACTAAACTTCCTGTGCCAAGGGTATTGTAGTCCCTGTTGCCTTCCCAACGAATTCGGAAAGATGCAAATTCGCTTAGCGATTTTTTAAGTTCTAACCTGAGCTGCATTAAATTTCGGCTGTCCCTTCTGTCTGTAAATCTCGCTGACCATAATCCTATATTATTTTTGTGAGCAATGCTAAGTGCAGATTCTTTAGTGTAAGATGAAAATTTGTGTGCTCTGAAAAAATCCAAATACCCATTCATTTGAAACTTTTTTCCTGCTTGATATTCCAAAACTTGAAAAATACCAGACTCAGATCCAGAAGAAGATTCTCTGAAAGATTGTCCGTAAATGGGTTTGAAAGTGTCTTGGATTTTCCTGTAAACCAAATGCCAATTCCATTTTTGATTGATGGCAATAATTAACCCTTGATTCACAGCCCATCCTCCATTTTTTTCAAATGCAATTTCGCCATAAATGTTGTGGTTGCTTAAATGTCCATCATAAGAAATGGAAGAGCTAAGTTGGGACGTAGCATTTAATTTTTCGTATCGCTTGTCAAAGGTGGTTTGGATTACATTTAGAGACGTATTCAGGTGTTTACCTTGGTATTGCATTTGTCCTCCAATGTTTAAAAGCATACTGCTTTTGTATTTTTGTAATTCGGATTCCGTTCTATGTAACCCTGTTTTGGTTATAGATACTATTGTGTTTTCTTCCTCAGATAAAAGAGCGTCTACTTTTTTTGCGGAAACAAAAGAGGTAATCTTAAAGCGATGCCATTCCTTGCTTATTGCTGCTCCCTTGAAATAGTTAAACTCTTGTGAGCCAGAATGTGGTTTAACGGTCGATCCTACCTTTCTATTTGCGGTAAGGTGCAGGCTTTTCCCGAAAGCTATTCCCGTCCAACAAATCAAGCCCTGCCCTAGGTTTATGTCATAATCGCCTATTATAAATTGGCCAGCACGTATTTTTTGATGGTAGAACCAGGAGAAATAGTCGGGAGTATCTATGAAGTTTTCCCCAGCATCCTTATCGGCAACAAAGCCTAGTTTGTAATTCCCTTTATTGTGTCTAAATCGAACCAATTGAGAAGTTCTGTTACCAACGTATTTGTCTTTTTTATATCCTTCCTTGTCTTGTAATCCGAGTTTTAATCGGTACCATAACTCGGTGTTTTTATTGGTGATGTGTGATAATTGACTTTGATTGAAATCTAAGTATGGTGCAATTGTGGCAATATTTTCTTTAGTAAAATATGGAATAGCTTGTAACTGGTATCTGTTGTCGATTTTCCCAATGGCTTTTATAAAATCCTTTAAAGCTGTTGCTTGCAAAGAGTTTATTATTCCCAACTGCATCAGTTTCATTTGATGCGCAGGATTATTGATATCGAAACGGTATTCTTGAAATTCTAATTGCGATAATCCAGTAAACGCATCAAGATTGTTGTCAAGGATTTCTTCTTGAGCAAAAACAAGCTGATGCATAAGTAAAACCGCACAAAATAGTACCTTCTTAATCATTGCTATAAGTTATTCCTGTTGCAGAATCCATTCCTAAGGGCTGCCCAATTCCACATCCAAACAAAAATGTAAGTGATTTGGTTTGCAGGTTTATACCAAAATGGAAAGTCCTGTTTTGAAGATCGAAACCGGATAAAAGTGTAATGGTTTTATTGAACCCATACATACTGGCAATTTTCCAACTAGTGGTATTGGTATTGTTCAAATGCTCAATAATCATTGTGAAAGCCTCAGAAACGGAAAAAGCTGAACCGAGTGATAGTTGATGCTGTTCTGAGTAATCACTTTTCCAAGCAGCCGAAACGGTGAGCTTGTCTTTAGGGCTAAATGTTGCGCCTGCTTGATAGAATAATTGAAGGCTTGTGGAAGACTCCGTAATTTTTGTGATGATATTGGTGATGCTTACTCCTAATTGGAGCTTAGAATTAATAGGAACTCCTATTCCCACTGTACTCACGGTTCTCGAATAATGTTTGGTGTGTAATTGCTCAAGGCGAAGTCCCAAACCTTTGGTCTTGTGTCTGGTGTGTGCCTCTAGAATAAAATAGTTCAAATTCTTTATTCCATATCGATTGGAAATGGAAGTTGCCAATTCTAAATTGGAGCTTTGGCTTAGTAAGGCAGGATTGTGACCCAAGCTAAATGGGCTTTCTAAACTTAAACCTGTGTTGGCTAAGCCTAAATGATTGGGTTCTGTAGCATGCAAAATATCTTGGGCAAAAACTGTCCAAGGTATACATGCTAAAAGAACGGTTTTGGTTAGTGTTTTCAGCATTCTCTAATTTAATGAAATATTTTTTAAGTTGAGTTTGCTTGATCGAAAAGGAGCTTGAATGACTTAAGGATTAGCTGATTATTATTCGTAATTTCGCGCCAGATTAGGCTATGCAAGAAATCCAAGTTTTAGATAAACAGTTTGTGCGATTTATTGAAGTAGAGAAGCTTCAAACAAGAATTGAAAAACTGGGTGAAGAACTCTCAGAAACAGTAGGAGGAAGAGACCCTTTGTTTTTGGTAGTGCTGAATGGAGCTGCTTTTTTTGCTGTGGATTTATTGAAAGAATTCAAAGGAGATTGTAAGATTTCCTTTGTGAAATATTCCTCCTACCAAGGCTTAAATTCGCAGGGTACAGTGAAACAGCTTATTGGCTTGAATGAGGAAGTAAAGGGAAGGTTGGTTGTAATTGTTGAAGATATTGTTGAAACGGGCTTGACAGTTGATTTGCTTTCGAAGCATTTACTGGCAATGGAAGCAGAAGAGGTGTTGGTGTGCAGCTTGTTACATAAACCATCCGAGCAAAAACAAGGGGAAGTGCCTGAATTTGTTGGGTTTAGTATAGAAAAAGATTTTGTTGTAGGCTATGGCCTAGATTATAACGGATACGGTCGCAATTCAAAAGCCATTTATAAATTAAAGGAAAATTAAGATGTTAAATCTTGTATTATTTGGCCCTCCGGGAGCTGGAAAAGGAACGCAATCTGAAAGATTAATTGAAAAGTACGGACTTATTCACTTGTCTACGGGAGACTTGCTTAGAGGTGAGATTGCTGCTAAAACAGCATTAGGATTAAAAGCAAAGTCTTTGATGGATACTGGTTCCTTGGTTCCTGATGAAGTAGTAATTGGAATGATTAGCTCAAAATTAGATGCTAATCCTAGTTCAAATGGTTTCATTTTCGATGGCTTTCCAAGAACGGATGCTCAGGCTGTAGCTTTGGATGCACTGTTAAAAGAAAAGGGTACTGCTATTTCCATGATGTTAGCTTTAGAAGTTGACAAACAAGAATTAATTCAACGTTTACTATCTAGAGGAAAGGGTAGCGGAAGAGCCGATGATCAAAGTGAAGAGATTATAGAGAACAGAATTAACGAGTACAATAGCAAAACAGCTGTTCTAAAAGACTTTTATCAAGGTCAAGATAAGTTTGTTGGAATTGAAGGAGTAGGAGGAGTAGAAGAAATTACAGGACGCTTATGTGCTGCAATTGATGCCATAAAGGCTTAAAAAATTATTATGGACGGAGCCAATTTTGTTGATTACGTAAAGATTTATTTTAAATCAGGTAATGGTGGATCTGGTTCTGCCCATTTGCACAGATCCAGACTAACTGCCAAAGGAGGACCCGATGGAGGTGATGGAGGTCGTGGTGGGCATATTATCCTTAGGGGTAATTCTCAGTTGTGGACCTTGTTGCATTTAAAGTACCGCAAGCACATTAAAGCGGGGCATGGTGCGGTAGGAACCCAAAATACCAGTACTGGATCTGATGGTAAAGATGAAATTCTTGATGTGCCATTAGGGACAGTAGCAAAAGATGCTGAAACTGGTGAAGTGCTTTTTGAAATTACCGAACATGACGAGCAAAGAGTAATCGTTTACGGAGGAATGGGAGGTAGAGGTAATGTGCATTTTAAATCACCGACCAATCAAACTCCAAGATTTGCACAGCCCGGAATAGCTGGTGAGGATACCTCGAAGATTTTAGAGCTAAAAATTTTAGCAGATGTAGGTTTAGTTGGATTTCCTAATGCAGGAAAATCAACGCTATTATCTGTAGTTTCTGCTGCAAAACCAAAAATTGCGAATTACGAGTTTACCACCTTAGCGCCTAATCTAGGTATTGTAGACTATAGAGGAGGGCGTTCTTTTATCATGGCTGATATCCCCGGTATTATAGAAGGTGCAAGCGAAGGAAAAGGATTGGGATTACGATTTTTAAGACATATCGAAAGAAACTCTTCACTATTGTTTATGGTGCCTGCCGATACCGATGATATTGCAAAGGAATATGAGATTCTGTTAAATGAATTGGGTCAATATAATCCCGAACTTTTGGATAAAAGTAGGATTCTTGCAATTACCAAATCTGATATGTTGGATGAGGAATTGAAAGGCTTGGTTGAAAAGCAAGTGCCAAAAGAAATTCCAACAGTATTTATTTCATCTGTAGCTGGAACTGGTATTACCGAATTGAAGGATCTTATATGGAATCAGTTAAATGCTTGATACGTTAATACAAATAGATCAAGATTTGTTTCTGTGGTTAAATAACCTGGGTACGGAGACATTCGATGGGTTTTGGAAACTTATTACAGGTAAATCTATATGGATCCCTCTGTATTTGTTTTTGGTATTTGTATTGTTTAAAAAGCATGATTGGAAAACAGCTTCTATTCTTTTGTTAGGAGGGATTGCTGCGGTTGGGTTTGCAGATTTAATTTCAGTACATGCCTTTAAGAACGTTTTTGAAAGATTTAGGCCTTGTCACGAAAGTGAGATTAAAGAATTTGTTAGAGTAGTAAAAGGATGTGGTGGTAAGTATGGCTTTGTTTCTTCCCATGCTAGTAACTCTTTTGCCGTGGCTATGTATTTCTATTTTGTTTTTGCCAATAAGAACTTAAAGGGATTGTGGTTGTTACCATTATGGGCTGCAATTGTTGCTTATAGTAGAATCTATGTTGGTGTGCATTATCCTCTTGACATAATCTGTGGAGGTATTCTGGGCTTTATTCTCGCTCTGGGCTCATGGAAATTATTTACTAATATTTCTGAAAGAATAAATGCTTAAATTATTAGCTCTTTTTGTTGGAGGAGGATTAGGTAGTGTTTGTCGCTATGCCTTGTCTAAAATTGGAAGTCAATATTTTTCTAACATTTCTTTACCCTTAGCAACCTTAACAGCTAACCTTATTAGTTGTGCTGTTATGGCTGTCATATTTATACTTTATCCTGCTAAGGCTATTGGAGATACTTGGTTAAGAATGGCCTTATTGGTGGGCTTTTGCGGAGGGCTTAGCACATTCTCTATGTTTGGTTTAGAAACTTTTCAGTTATTAAAACAAGGCGAGGTTCTTTGGGCAATTGCAAATATTGTTATTAGCATAGGGCTTTGCTTACTGATTTTTTATCTCGGTTTTAATAAAATAAATCTCAAATAGAAATAGATTATAAAAAATAAGAGCGGCTATTGGCCGCTCTTATTTTTTTATTTCATCAAAGTAACGGTGCCTCGGTACTTCTGGGCTACTCCGTAATTATCGGTTATTTCTGTAAGGTAAATGTAGCTTCCTTGTGGTGCAGGGGTATTGTTTTTAATATCAAATCCGTCCCAACCAACTAATATATTATTAGAGTAGTAAATCTTTTCTCCCCATCTAGTGTAGATGTGTAGGGCATAAGATCCATTGCCAAATCCAATACCTTTTTGGTAGTACACGTCATTGTCTCCATCACCATTTGGTGTGAATGCATTTGGCGCATAGAATCTATAAACAGATTCAATTTCTACTTGAATAGTCATACTGTTTTGACAACCGTATTGATTGGTTACCGTTTGGGTAATATTATAAATCCCATACTCTGTATAGCTATGGCTGTAAGTGCCTCCCGGAGGGTTTGTTACAAGCGTTCCGTCATCAAAATCGAATTCTACCGTAATTGCATCGGTAGAAGTATTTGCAACTGTAATAATTGGGTCGAAGATGGTAGTTACATCACGATCTGTAATAAAACCAGGAGTTGGGCTTGGGTAAACGGTAATAAAGTCAACCATTACCGTGTCATAAGACCCAGGACATGGATCAGAACCAGCAACGTACGCAGTTAATGTTACGGTGTAATCTCCAGAATTCTGATATACATGACTAGGATTGGTATTTGCTGATGTGTTACCATCACCAAAATCCCATAAATAGGTCATAGTTGTCCAAGCATACGACTTGTTTTGAAAGATTACCGTATGTGGTGCACAACCTGTCTGATTAGCACTGAACGAAGGAATTGGTAGAGGATATACACTAACGGAATAAAGAGATGTATCGATACAACCATTTTCGCTAATTGTAAGAGAGACGGGGTAGATCCCACTATCACTAAATGTTATTCCTGTTGGGTTTTGAATATTAGATGATCCCATATTCGCGTCTGGCCCAAAACCCCATGAGTAGGTTGCATTAGGTCCATGAATTGATGAATTGACAATAGAGAAATCAAAGGATTGATTTGTAATACATTGATTTTGATTATTCGCAATAAAGGTGGCGTCTGGTGCAGGAGTAATATTTACAACAACAGTAAAGTCATCCAAACATCCATTTTCGCTAACAGTGTATGTGATGTTGTGTGTGCCAACAACCGTAAAGACAACGCTAAGCGCATCTTTGCTATTAATTACGTTAGGTGATGCTGCACCTGCAAAATCCCAAGAGAACGTTGCATTAGGGCCAAATGTACCAAGGCCATAAAAATCATAACTATTATCATTAACACACTGCGTACTAACTGGATTAGATAATGCCGTAGGGACATCAGTTATTAAAACAGAATCGGTTGTAGTTTCCGGGCATCCGTTTTCTGTAACAGTCAAACTAATAAAATGCCATCCGGTAGATGAGAAACTTACCGAAGGTGGTGTTTCTATTGATGCGCTATTAGGTGTGGCCGATGGCCCGAAATTCCAATTAAAAGTTGCTGCTGAACCATAAGTGCCAGATGTGACAAAATCATAGGCGTTGAAACTAATACATTGTTCTTGATTAGAATTGTTTCGAGTAAAGCTAGCGCCAGGAGGAGCTGTTACATTTACCGTAATGGTTTTTACAATAGAACAACCATTTTCTTCAATAGTAAGTGTAACAGTTTGTACTCCAACAGTATTAAAAACAATAGTAGAAGGAGTCATGTTT
>JBLHRE010000089.1:0-7466 GCA_047625765.1 Flavobacteriales bacterium | reverse complement strand
GAGTTGAAAAAATTAATCTAATAGAAGTCTATAATAATCCTTCTAGCATCTTTTTTATTTTCGATGCCTTACCCTCAAAAAATTCACCTAGTTTGGCATCCGAATTTTTAATTTGTAAAGCCTTTTCCATGAATACGGCATATTGGTATTCCAGAAAACTAATAGCATCGCTGCTCTGCGTGATTGGAGTGGTGGAACCTACTCTACAATATTGATTTTCCATCGTGATATTTTCTTTCAAAGATACGTGCTAATGGAGAAATTACTCGATTAATAAATCGTTATATATCTAAAAATCAGGTATTTTGTCTAAAATTTTATTTTTTGTTTATCTTTTATATTCTTAATACGTGCTTTCGGTAAAAACCTGGATTTTATAGATTATGTCCCTAATATGAGGCAAGTAGCAATAGATAAAGGATTTTAAATTACTTTTATAAAAAAAAATCGTTTGCTAAACTATACAACTTACCTACATACCACCTCAGATAAATGGGTCACTTTTGTGCATGGTGCAGGGGGTAGTTCTTCTATTTGGTACAAACAGGTACGTGAGTTCAAGGAACATTTCAATGTGCTTCTGTTAGATTTAAGAGGTCATGGAGCTTCCAAGCCCCACTTGAAAGACGCGTTTAATGATAAATATACTTTTGATTCCATTACAAAAGATATTGTAGAGGTTATTGAATATGAAAAAATAAAAACCTCTCATTTCGTAGGTATTTCGTTAGGTACTATTTTAATAAGAAATCTCGCTGAAAAATATCCTGAAAGGGTAGAGAGTATGATTATGGGAGGTGCCATTATGAAATTAAATTTTAGATCCCAGGTATTGATGCGCACAGGAGTGGTTTTAAAATCTGTAGTGCCCTATATTTGGTTGTATAAGTTCTTTGCCTTTGTAATCATGCCCAATAAGAATCATAAGGAGTCTAGATCACTATTTGTAAGGGAGGCAAAAAAACTTTATCAAAAGGAGTTTATCCGCTGGTTTAAACTAACTGCTGAAATTAATCCGTTGTTACGTTTTTTTAGAACAATGGAAATTGGTATTCCAACATTGTATGTTATGGGGGCAGAAGACTATCTCTTTTTGCCTACTATACGTAAAATAGTGGATAGCCATAAAACTTCTGAACTTATTGTAGTTCAGAACTGTGGACATGTAGTAAATATAGAGCAACCTAAATTTTTTAACGATACTGTTATAGGCTATTTATCAAGTAAAAAATAGACTATATATAAACTAGTCTGGAACTATATAAACGAAAAAGGTCGACCATTTGGTCGACCTTTTTTTATGACGAATAATTTGTTTTAATATCCTTGATTTTGAACCATTAATGGGTTGGTATCCATTTCCGATTGAGGAATAGGCAAAACTAGAGAAGTATCATCCCAAGCTATGCTTCCTACGGAGCGTTGTGTTCTTTTTGAATCATTTAGAATAAAGCCCTCAAAGGCCAATTCTAATTGTCTTTCGTTAAAAATTAGATCCAACGTCAAAGGTCCTATAAGAGGAGCAGCACTAGATCTTGCTCTTAAGGCGTTAATTTCAGTTAACGGCGCTAAGCCTAAGCTAGAGCTCAGTCTAAAATTACTTTCTAATCGAATCAGGTGCATCTCGGCTACACGAAAAATACTAATATTGGCAAACTGATTGGTATACTTCAAGGTCAGTCTGCGATCATTATCAGGATTTATATACGTAAAATTTCCTCTTTCATCATTGGGATCATCAAACAAGGTAAGATATGCATCTTCAATTACAATATCTCCGCCTCTACCACCATCGCCTTCAGAAGCATAGTGATTTGTTAAATCGTGACTTCCAGTTTGACTAGTCACTTGAAAAGCGAATATATCCTCACTGCTATCTACGTCGTTATTAAAGGCACCAGCAAAACCTGATGTTAAACTATGACCACTGTTTAAAAGTACATCACTTGCAGCATCACGCGCAGCTGCATAATCCCCTTGCTGAAAAAAGGTTCTTGCTAACAATGCTTGTGCAGCATATTTGTCAGCATAAAATCCATTAGCAGACGGTAGTAAATTGTAGGCATCTGTTGCGTCTATAATTACTTGATTATAAATTTCATCTACAGAACTTCTGGCAATTTCTTGCGTTTGTGCATAATCTACAATTCCCACTAATCGCAATGGCACTCCTGGCTGCGCATTTACTTGTCCTGCTACATAGGGAGTAGCAAAATTACGAACTAGGTCTAAATAGTTAAGAGCTCTTAAAAATTTGGCTTCTCCTTCTATACGATCTTTTTCTTCCGGACTACTGGTTACGGTTTCTAAATTGTCAAGAACCAAATTTGCCTGATTGATTGTTTCGTAAGCGTTGCTCCAGATGTCATCAACAAATCCATTGTCTACAAAAACATTTTTTTGAAATGCTTGCCGGAATGCCTGAAATGTTCCTGACCAAAAAGTTTGATCTGAAGTACCAAGTAAATCAGTAAATATTTGTAAATCTCCACCATAAGTAGCAGCTTGTCCTGCTTCGTCATAGGTTCCGACCAATATAGCCGCGATATTCGCTTCAGAAGAAAAAGCTAATTCCCCGGGAAGATTGTTTGTTGGGTTTATTTCCAATTCATTTTCACATCCTATCAATAGTAGCAAAATGGAAAATACGTATGTTATTTTATATATTTTCATGATTATCTAATAATTAAAAATTAATATTTACCCCTAGTGTAATGGTTTTTGCCGGTGGTGAGGAATAAAATGTTTCACCTGGTGTATTTTGTCCATTTACGTCACTTCTTGCTTCTGGATCTTCAAAAGGATAATTGGTAATGGTTAATAAGTTGATCGCGGTAACATATACTCGAAGCTTACTTAATCCCATCTTTTCTATTGCTGCATTTGGAAGTGTATAGCCTAAAGATATGTTTCGTAATCTAATAAAATCTGCATCTGCTAAAAAGCGGGTAGAATGGGCTGATCCGTTCCCTGCAAATAATCTGGCTTGTGGTATATTGGTAATATCGCCTGGCTGTTGCCATCTATTTAACTGATCAACACTTTGGTTGTCAAAATAATCTGCATTTACAGATTGATAAATACCACCTCCATTGTAAATGCTAGCTCCCCATTCGCCTTGAAAGGTAAATGTAAAATCAAAATTATTGAATAATAAAGTGTTTGTAAATCCAGCAATTAATTCAGGAAAAGGATTTCCAGCTACAATACGTTGAGCCTCATCAGAATCGGTTGTCGTATTTCTATTCAGGCTACCATCAGGATTTTCAGTATTTAAATAGTATAGGGCATCTCCATTCGCTGGGTCCACACCTGCATACTCCCTTAAATAAAATGAGGCTACACTTTCTCCTACCCGGTTGATATTACGTCCCGTAACAATGTCGGCGTTATCATTTGGTAAAGATTTTAGTTCATTAGTGTTGTTACTTATATTAAAGTTAGAGGTCCAAGTAAAATCTTCGGTTTCAATATTTCTAGTGTTCAATACAAATTCTACTCCTTGTCCTTGCAATGTGCCAATATTTGAATTAATACTAGCTGCACCACTGCTTGGAACTAAAGGCACACTAAACAATAGGTCTTCGGTATCTTTCTTATAGTAATCCAATTCTCCGGAAATACGACCATTAAAAAAGCCAAATTCCACACCAATATCGGTTTGTGCAGACTGCTCCCAGGTTAAAAATGAATTTCCGGGTTGGGCTGGCGCTAAACCAGGGCGTTGGTTGTAAGAGACACCAGAGAATAAAAATAGGGACGGATAATCACCACCTATATCGGCATTCCCTAATTTACCCCAACTTCCTCTTAGCTTTAAAAAGGATAGTGTTTCAGAATTTTTAAAGAAATTTTCTTCGGATAGAATCCATCCCGCAGAAACGGCTGGGAATGTACCAAAACGCACATTACTACCAAATCGAGAGGAACCATCGCGTCTTATACTAGCTTTAAGTAGATATTTGCCATCAAGATCATAGGTAGCTCTTGCAAAATAAGATACGAATGAACTTTGCAAATCTACTCCAGTTCCTGCAGTAACTTCAGCACCTCCACTTACGGTAGACAAATCGTCTGATGGAAATTGTTGGCTGGTGACACTAGTAATTCTTCGGTTATATTTAATAAATTCCGTACCAGCTACTACATTAATATTATGTCTTTCTGCGAAAAGTTTGTCAAACGTTGCATAATTACTAAATGTATAACTTTCAGATCCCAAGTCTGATGCAAAAGCTTGTCCATTAGTAGATTGGAATAAGGCATTCTGGCCTCTAAAATTATCTTCAGTTTGTGAAAACAAATCATAAGAAAAGTCTGAATTAAAAGATAGGGATGGAAGGAATTTGTACTCTCCATAAACTTTTCCAATGGTTCTGCGTATAATGGTTTTAAAAAAGGCATTATCAGCATCTAATAAAAAGTTTCCATATAGCGTGCTTGGGTTTGCTGATCCATCATCTAATCTGGCAGGTGAAAGCGGAGATTGTGCAATTGCTTGAAGCGGAGTAGCGAATGCGTTGTCATTCGCAATACGATCTATTTCTGTTCTAGAAAAGCTCATGTTCATTCCGGCTTTAAACTTTTCAGTTAATTGATGACTTACATTCAATCTTGCATTTACTCTTTCCAATGCATTGTCTTTTATAATTCCAGTGGTATTATTATATGCCCCTGAGAAGAAATAAGATGTTTTTGCATCAGCTCCAGACATGGAGAAATCAGCATCTGTTTGATAGCCATTTTGAAATGCAACATCCGACCAATTAGTATCAACTTCTCCAGTTCTCCAATCGGTATTCCCAGCAAAAAAGTCGAATTCACCTTCTACATATTCCTGACCTTCATCTGGCGTAAAGAAGGGTGAGTTTCTCCCTGCTTCTGTAAATAGTTCAACGTATTCTGCTGCATTGAGCCATTCCCTTTTATTTGTTGGTTCACTAAATCCTTGAGATAGATTGAGACTAAACTTTGCCTTTCCTTGCTTTCCTCTTTTAGTGGTTATAAGAACAACACCGTTTGCTCCACGCGCACCATAGATAGCCGCTGAAGATGCATCCTTTAATATATCTATGGACTCAATCTCGTTAGCGCTTAAGGTTAATAGAGGGTTAGTAGGAGCACCAGTACCAATTTCACCACGACCACCAGTAGGATCTATTAATGGGATACCATCTAAAACATACAATGGTTGGGTTCCCCCGCTTACACTCGCTGCACCACGTACCCTTATGTTTATACCACCCTCAACTTTTCCATTGGTTTGAGTTACCTGAACTCCCGCAGCTTTCGCTACCAGCGCATTTTGAAAGTTTGGATTGGGAACCTCAGATATATCGTCAGAAGTTAGTTTAGAGATGTTGTCTGTTAAGGTTCGTTTACTTTGTGTACCATATCCTACAACAATTACTTCTTCCAATTGTGAAGCATCTTCTTCCATTTGTACGTTTATAGTGTTAGATGTTCCAACGGTCTTTTCTGTTGTTTTCTGTCCTAGATAAGAAAAAACAAGAACACCACCCATATTAGTATTAATGGTATAATTACCATCAAAGTCAGTTTGGGTTCCATTGGACGTACCTTTTATTACAACGTTTACTCCGGGCAATGGTATGCCGCTCTGATCGGTGACTTTTCCTGAAATTGACTTTTCTTGCGCAGTTGCTAATTGTGCAATTAAAACCAACAACAGGGTTAAAATTCCTTTTAAGTTTGCTTTCATTTTAAAGTTTTTGAGTTAGTCCGTTAAAGATCTTATATATTTTTTAATAATTAAGAAAAATAACTTAGAAATGGAGACTGATAATCTCATTTTTGTAAGTATATTTAAAAAATGGCGTGTTTAATGATATTTTGATAATATTAAACAAAAAAAAACCGGTGCTCCCACCGGTTTTAGACTAACTAACTCAAAAATTACTAATTCAAATAATTCAATGCAAAGATTACATTTAACTTGATATAATAGCTCAGATGAGTATTATTATTACGTTATGTAAACTATACTTTAAAGTAACGAAATATTTTTTAAATTATTGTATATTTTGAATTAAATTACCTCATTATCAGTCCTGTAAGGCAAAAACTTTTCTTAGTATTGGCGTTGTCCTAGCAATTACCTTGGTGCGTATTTCTTTTTCTTCCAAAGCAATCATAGAGTAGACTCCCGATAATGCTTCTTGGGTTACGTAATCTGTCAAGTCTGGGTTAACCTTATTGGTTAGGGGTAAGTTGTTATAGCGTGTAATTAAATTACTCCAAATTTGGTCAGCTCCTACCCGTTGAAATGAGCTTTTTATAACAGGATTAAATTTATTGTAAAGTTCTGTTTGTGTAGTGTTTTTTAAATATTGGGTAGCAGCTTCATCATTTCCTAAAAGAATGTTTTTTGCATCTGCAAAAGTAATTTCCTTTACAGCAGTAATGAAAATAGGCGTGGCTTCTCTTACCGCATCTTCCGCAGCTCTGTTCAATACTTTTAAACCCTCATCGGCAAGATTGCCAAGTCCAACATCCCTTAAGGTCTTATCTACTTTTTGTAATTCTTCCGGTAGCAGTATTTTAACCAATTCATTTTTGTAAAAACCATCTTCTTTGGTAAGTTTGCTTACTTGTTTTTCAATACCATTATCCAAGGCTTCCCTTAGACCATTTGCAATTTCTTCATTTCCCAATCCATAGGAGCCTTGAGGTAATTGATCTACCACTTGTTGGAGTTCTGCACAGGATACAAGTTGGAGGACACAAACAAATACTACTAGTTTCTTCATCATATCAATATTTTGGAATTATCTGTAAATATAGGATACTTCTAATTTTAAATCCGTTATTGTTATACTTCAGGTAGGTTTATTTAAGAAAAAATAACTGTCTTGTTATTGTATACCATGGTTTTTCTTTGGATGTGCAATTTAACCGCTCGTGATAACACTATCTTCTCCAAGTCTTGACCTTTGGCAATAAAATCTTTTATGGTATGCGCATGTGTAACGGTTACAACGTCCTGTTCAATGATTGGACCGGCATCTAACTCCTCGGTCACATAATGACTGGTAGCACCAATGATCTTGACGCCCCTAGCAAAAGCCGCGTGGTATGGTTTCGCTCCAGCGAAGGCAGGAAGAAAAGAATGATGGATGTTTATGATCTTGTTTTGATATTCACCAATGGTTCTTGGTGAAATAATCTGCATGTATCTGGCTAGCACTATAAAGTCTATTTGATGTTCCTTTAGAAGTTCCAATTGCTTTCTTTCTGCTTCTAATTTATTTTCCTTTGTTATAGGGATATGATAAAAGGGAATTTGGAACTGTTCTGATATACTTTGTAGGTCTTTGTGATTACTCAAAATAAAAGGAATTTCCACGTCCAATTCCCCAGAATTAAACCTGCTCAAAAGATCATATAGGCAATGATTATATTTAGAAATAAAAAGGGACATTTTTGGTTTAATGCCACTGACATGC
>JBLHRE010000088.1:0-7501 GCA_047625765.1 Flavobacteriales bacterium | reverse complement strand
AGATCTTGCCATTCCATACCATCTCTCTTACCAAGGTTGATAAAGAAACGTTTTACATCAGTACGTGGCCCTCTTCTTCCTTCACCATCACTGCTATCTCTACCCGATTTGTTAGAAGCATTAAGATCTGGAGCATTTTTATAATAAGCTAAGAAACGGTTGAATTCTACCGACAAGAAATGTTGCAATAACTCTTCTCTATCTAAGTGAATCAATTCGTGTTCTACTTGCTCGATAAAAGGTTTGATAGATTCTTCAACCTTAATATCTTTAACTTTAGAAACCAAGTTTAATAACTGACGTTCACAAACTTCGGTACCCAATGGCACCTGCTTACGTTCGAATTTAACTTGAGATACACGTTCGATGATCTTCATACGGCCGCCTTCTTTCATGTTCACTAAAGACAATGAAATACCAGACTTTCCTGCACGTGCAGTACGTCCCGAACGGTGGGTGTAAGACTCAACATCGTCGGGCAAACGGTAATGAATTACGTGCGTAATATCATCAACATCAATACCACGTGCTGCAACATCTGTTGCAACCATCATACGAATAGAACGAGATCTAAACGATTGCATAACAGAATCACGCTGTGCTTGAGATAAATCACCATGCAAGGCTGCTGCTGGGTAACCATCTTCGATAAGCTTTTCTGCAATCTGTTGTGTTTCTCTACGAGTACGACAGAAAACTATTCCAAAAATATCTGGATTGAAATCTGCGATACGTTTTAAGGCAGGGTAACGATCACGTTCGTGAAGCATGTAAGCATGGTGCTCGATGTTTTTCGCTCCTACATTGGTTGCAGCAACTTTAATTTCCGCAGGATCTTTCATATAGTTCTTAGCTATACGAGCAACTTCCTTAGGCATAGTAGCCGAAAACAACCAAGTGTTTCTTTGTTCTGGAACTTCTTCTAGAATACGATCAATGTCTTCTTGGAAACCCATGTTCAACATCTCATCAGCTTCATCTAATATAAGCCAAGAAACATCTTGCAAACGTATCCACTTACGTTTGATCATATCAATTAAACGTCCAGGTGTAGCAACAACTACTTGCGCTCCCTTTTGAATCTGTCTTTTTTGGGTATCGATACTAGCACCACCGTAGATGGCTACTGTTTTAAAACCCTTCATTTTAGAACCGTACTTTTCCAGTTCCGAGTGAATCTGTAAACACAGTTCACGGGTTGGAGAAAGAATCAGGGCTTGCACGGAGGCATACTCTGGATCCAGTTTGTGTAAAAGCGGCAAGCCAAAGGCTGCTGTTTTACCTGTACCCGTTTGTGCTAGGGCAACCAGATCGGTTTCTTTTGACAGCAAAAGAGGTATTGCCTCTTCTTGTACTGGTGACGGCTGTTCAAAACCCATTTTCTGAACTGCCTCGACTAAAGCTTCGTTTAGTCCTAACTCTGCAAATGCATGCATATAAATAAAAATAAAATTTCAAAATTGATCAGCGTCATCTCGCGATGACGCTGAAAATAATTTTGCAAACGTATAAGCCGGATTCTGTTATCCCGGCATAGCCGAGATTCCTATCATTTATCTAGGCTTGTGGTCACCCACAAGCTCAATCTGCCTACCCCTCTCGAAATTGCCGAAGCAAAAATAACGAGCAGTTATCAGCCCAAAAAAAGCATCGAGATATACATGGCATTGCAGCCCATAAGGTTTATACAGCTACTCGGTCGCCCGAAGTACTGGTGAGCTCTTACCTCACCTTTTCACCCTTACCCGCCTAGACGGGCGGTTATTTTCTGCTACACTGGCTGTCACCCCGAAAGGTGCCTTCCCGTTAGGAAGTATGGTGCTCTATGCTGTCCGGACTTTCCTCTTCTTGCCGGAGCCGGAAGCGATAAGAACTGTTTGCGGGTGCAAAGGTACGTTTATTTAATTGATATTTGAACAGTTGTTGAGTTTAATAACTAATTGATTATCAAGACACTATTTTTAAACGGAAAACATTACCTTCAATTCTGAATCTCCAAACAGAGTGTGTGCTGCAAAAAACACCTACAAGCAGACCTATTTTATTGTTCTATTTATACATCTTAAATCACAATCAAAAAAATGTTTGCAGGGTCCTTATTAGGTTTTAACACCTCCATAAAAAACAACAAAAATCTATTAGGTAAAAGAAAACGCATTTTCGACCAACCTAGGTCTTTTGCAGAAATGAGGGAATTATTCCGTCAAGCAAAAGCCAAACACGGGGCTTACCCAAAAGCTTCGCCAGAATTACTCCTAGAGATTAGAGCTAAAATTGAAGCTGAAAATAAAAAGCGCTTTGCAAAAGCAGCTATCATCTTTTCTCTTTTAATTGGCTCTGCTACTGTCGGGGTCGTATACATTTCTCAAACCCCTAGTATATATTCAGAAATGGTAGCCACTTATAGGCCCGATTTACCGACTCCTCCCATGTCTGTTGACCCATACCCACATTACCTTGCTCAAGGCGATACCTTTTTAGAGAAACAACAATGGTTTTTGGCTATTGGATACTACCAAGCTGCCTTAGAGGCTAAGCCTTTAGACAAAACGGCAATGCATCAATTAGCTTTAGCATACACCCATTGGTTTACAGAAGATGATAAAAGATGTTTAGACGCAGCCAAGTATTGTAGCAATTACCTGAGAGCATATCCCGATGATTCGGAAATAGAACTGTTACTTGTAAATTTACCCTCGGCAGAATAGATGTCAATTTCATTAGTTATCCTCTTAAAGGAATACAACCCCCAAATTAAATATTCAGCTACATTTACAGTATGCATAAAGAGCCTTTTGTAATACTAGGCCAAGCCGTAGCGCTTGGTAAATCGTTGGTGATAGAAATGGAAGTGGCAAAATTGCACACACGAAATTCTATTACTATTCCTGTTATTATCGAACGTGGCAAAAAGCCAGGGCCAACCGTATTACTTATGGCTGGTGTACATGGCGATGAGATTAATGGTGTTGCTATAATCCGTAAAATGATTAGAGAAAAATACAATAAGCCACTTATTGGTACCATTGTTTGTATTCCGGTCCTGAATGTCTTTGGCTACTTAAACCAAGATCGTTTTTTGCCGGATGGCAGAGATTTGAATCGCTCCTTCCCTGGAGCAGCAACAGGTTCTTTGGCTTCTCAGTTTGCTTTCAAATTCATGAAAGAAATTGCACCCTTGGTCGATTATGTATTGGATTTTCATACAGGTGGTAACGAACGTGCCAATCATCCTCAAATTCGTATAGCACCCAAGCAGAATAATTTGATGGAATTGGCGAAAACATTTGCACCTCCTTTTATAATAGAGTCAGCCTGTGTCACTAAATCCATCCGCGATAGCCTAACCAAATTAGGGGTTAATGTATTATTGTTTGAAGGCGGCAAGAGTAAAAAAATTCACCCAAAAGTAATGACCATGGGTGTTGAAGGAACTTTACGTGTATTGCATTCCTTAGGAATGATTGAACCCCATCCTAAGCCCTTGGAAGAAACGGTACTGTTGAAAGAATCGAAATGGATCCGTGCCCCTCATTCGGGTATGCTATACCTAAACATTCGAAATGGAATCTTTGTTAAAAAGAAAGATGTTTTAGGTTTTATTACCGACCCTTATGGAGACTTTGAAAAGAAAATCACTGCCCCCTGTGATTGCTACATTTTTGGCATTAACAATGCTCCTATCGTAAACAAAGGAGATGCTGTATTCCACATAGGGCTTGCTTAAATAAGGTTTACCTCTGTAGCGCCAAAGCCATACTTTCTGTAAGAAGCATCGAAATGTTTGATACCGGGATATTCGCATAGCATTTTGTACAATTCGTCTCGCAAGACCCCTTGCCCTACTCCATGTATAAACACCAATTTACTCTGCTTGTTCATTAGGCCATATTCCAGTTTGGATCGAGCATGACCTATCTGAATTTGCAATATTTCGCCATTACTCAAATGTTTGAAACGTTCCATAATGGCTTCAATATGCAAGTCCACTTCGTAAGGCTCGTGGTATTTAGTAACTAGTTTTGGATCCGTTTTCGATTTCTGTTTTCCTTCTTTCTGTTCGATGATTGCCTCGAAATTTGCATTGAGCATAAGATGCGCCATTTCTTCTTCAGAAACTTGTGGCACTAACAATTCGCTTATAGGAAACACTTGTTCAAAGCCATCATCGCGCAGCACTAATGCTCTTTGGTCTAGATAAACCGCAAGTACTTCTCCGCCTCCTTCAGCATCTTTAAAACATATTATGTCTCCCTTACAAATCATTAAGCTAATAATTGCTTTTCACAAATAGCCAATAACTCTTCAACACGCTCCATACTTGCTGCTTCACAGTAAGTACGCAAAACTGGTTCTGTACCAGAAGGACGAATCATCAACCACTCATCGTCTGATAAGAAAAACTTATAACCATCAATAGTTTCTAATCGCTCTACTTTATCTGTACCAAAAGCTGTAATTTCTCCTGCTTCGCATTTACGCATTGCTTCAACTTTCTGGGCTTCGGTAATATGCAAATCGTTTCTGCTAAACGAGAATGGACCAACCAATTCGTAAACCTCGTCAATAAGCTCTTGCAAGCTTTTACCAGACTTAGCCATAAATTCCCAAATCACTAATCCCATCCAGATACCATCGCGTTCTGGAATATGTCCTTTTATTGCAATTCCTCCAGATTCTTCGCCACCCAACAGCACATCTTCTTCTAAGAAATGACCTGCAATATATTTGAATCCAATTTTTTCTGTTTCTTGTTCTAAGCCATAGATTTCGCACATTTTCTTTACCTTATCGGTAACAGAAAAAGCAGTAACCACCTTACCAGACATTCCTTTGTATTTACACATATAGTGTATCAACAATAAAATAATATGATGCGAATCAACAAAGATTCCTTCGTGGTCAAACAAGCCAATACGGTCGGCATCACCATCTGTAGCTAAACCAGAATCTAGGTTACCAGAAAGCTCTATTACTTGTTGAAATTCTTGTAAGTTCTTTAAGATTGGTTCTGGAGCAATACCTTCAAAGCCGGGGTTGATATCGCAGTGCAAAAATGTTCCGTCTGGAAACAACCTACGCATTGCCCCTTGTCCTGCACCGTACATTCCATCGTAAGCAAATTCTAAACCAGATTCGGCCATGGCCTTAAAATCGAAGTTGGCTTCTACATGTTCTATATACATGGTCTCTAAATCAACCATATTCAATGCTCCTTCAAACTCAAATTTATTTAAGTCAATTGCATCTAATGAGATAATGTTCTCCTCAGGAATCAACGCCTCAACTTCAGAAATATTCTTTGGCAACAGTGGGCCTCCAAAAGATCCTTTTAATTTGAAACCATTATAGGATGCTGGATTGTGACTTGCCGTAATAACTACTCCTAAGGAAGCACCCAATTCTTTTACCCCCAACGAAACCATTGGTGTGCTTACATAAGAATCAGACAAAAACACCTTTACACCTTTTTGAACCAAAACTTTGGCTACTGTTTTCGCAAACATCTCTCCTCCAAAACGACAGTCGTAACCAATAACTACCGATGGGTTTTTAGCGTTTTTCAACACCCAATCTGCAGTGGCAATACTTACCCTTGCTACGTTATCTACGGTATAGTCGTCTCCAATGATAGCTCTCCAGCCATCTGTTCCAAATTTCAAATGCATCGTTGTGTGTTTTTTTCTTAAGGCGCGGCAAATGTAGTCCTTAGCGATTAATCTTTCTACGATTTAGGGCACGAGTATATTTTCTTCTGTTAATTAAGTGCTGGGTACCATTTACAGCAAAATTGTGGCATCCTGAAAAATCTTCTTTCGCACACATATACATGTAATTATGCTCTTCATGATTCAATACAGCATCTATTGCCTGTATCTCTGGCAAACAAATCGGTCCTGGTGGTAATCCCTTATTTAGATATGTATTGTAATCTGATACAATTTTTAAATCGCTATACAATACGCGTCTAATAACAGTATCTCTATTGTTATACTTTTCTTTTAAGGCGTAGATTACCGTTGGGTCCGATTGTAATTTCCAGTTTTTCTTTAAGCGGTTCAAATACAATCCAGCAACTACAGGTTGTTCATCTCTTCGCAGTGTTTCTTTCTGTACAATAGATGCTAATGTTGTTACTTCTGTAAGGCTCAAATTTAAATCGGCTGCCTTTCTTCTGCGTTCTTCCGTCCAAAACGCTTCAAATTCCATAGACATTCTGTAGACAAAAGCTTCGGCAGTGGTGTTCCAATACAGCTCATAAGTATTTGGAATAAAGAGCGCTGCAACATTTCTTTCATTAAAACCATAATCTCTATTCAACTCGGCATTGCGAATAGCTTGCAACAAGGCAAGACTATCTGGCTCTATTTTTTTAGCAACCATCCCAACCATTTCTTCAACAAAACCGACATTGTTAAAGGTTATTTTCATAATGTTTTGATAGCCCGAACGTAGCATGTTTATCAACTCGCTATTGCTCATCCCTGCTTCTATAGTATAACGCCCAGAGCGCACTAAATCTGGATATTTTTTAAGCACAGCAACTATCTGAAAGCCGAAAGTATTTTTCAGTATCTCCTTTTCCTCCAACATAACATAAACCTCATCATAGGTATATCCTGTTGGAATTGTCAAAACATATTCTTGGCCCTCTTCTAGTGTTATGTTATTGGAATTAATGTATTGGTACATTTTAAAGCCAACAATGCAAACCAAAATAATTCCTAGTAACAAGCTTATCCTTCCAATCATAACTAGAGGGTTCTTTGCTTCACCAAATGTTTTTCTGTTCTCCTTAAAAAATGTCATGCGCCTATGGTTTGCAATATGTATTGTGCTTGTTGATGATTGGGGTCAATCTTAAGAATATTCCTAAGTGCTTTTTCACCCTGGACATTATTTCCTTGTTGAAAATAAAGACCTGCCAAATTTAACAATGCTTGAATATAATCAGGATCTAATGCCAATGCTTTTTTATAACAATTTTCTGCTTCTTTTTGCTTTCCCTTTTGCAAATAAACAAAACCCAAATTACTCCACGATTCCGATCGATTTGGATCGCTCTTTACAACTTGAGATAATAGGTCGTTTGCCAAGTTCCAATCTTGCAGTTTCGCAGCTATAAGCCCTAGTTTTTCTTGAAACTCGAGTACAGAAGGAGCCAATGCAATTGCCTCTTGATAATAAATTTTAGCTTTAATAGAATTAGTGGAATTTTGGTAAGCCTGCCCAATACGGTAAGCAGTCCATGCATCTTTGTTATCCCAATCCAACCCTTTTAGGGTTTGGATAATTACCCCTTCATCTTGCTTTTCGACCAAATTAAGAATCGCTTGAAAATCATTTTTCAAATAGAAATAATACACTTCTAAGGAAAACTTAGTATTCTCTGATTTTGGAATAGCATTTAAATACACTCTTGCTGAATCCAACAATTGTGGTAATTCTGAATTAAACTTCTCGTACTGTTGTAAATAGGCTTTTGCTTTTGAAACGGTAC
>JBLHRE010000087.1:0-7597 GCA_047625765.1 Flavobacteriales bacterium | reverse complement strand
TGGAATTGTTAAAGTGAAAACAACTTGGTTTCAAGAGGAGCAGAAAGCGGAAATGGGGCTTGTGCAATTGGGTATTAATGGTGGTATTTATTGGTTTGCTTCCGAATTCTTTAGTATTCATACCACAGTAGGCTTAGTTACTGGGTCATTATTATATAATAAAGATTACGATGCTACGCAGACCCAAGTAGAATTTGGAGGCATTGGAAATATATTTGGCAATGCAGGTTTCACCTATTGGTTTTAAGGGTTTTTTAAATAAATGTTGGCGCTAAAAAAGAGGCTGTTTATCTTTTGTAAAAATGTTTGATTTACAAGGTCTTAAATAAAATAATATTCGGATATTTGCAGCCTTAAAAAATCAGTTTAATAACCGGAGTTTCGCACTTCAACAATTAAAAATTTATGTCAACTAGAATTAGATTGCAACGTCACGGTAGAAAAGGTAAACCAGTTTACACTATCGTAATCGCAGATCAACGTGCACCACGTGATGGTCGTTTTATCGAGAAATTAGGGCAATACAATCCTAACACTCAGCCTGCTACAATGAGCTTGGATTTAACAAGAGCATTGCACTGGGTACAAAACGGAGCTGTTCCTTCGGATACAGTTCGTGCTATTCTGTCTTACAAAGGAGTATTAATGCACAAGCACTTGTTAGATGGTGTTAAAAAAGGTGCATTCTCTGAAGACGAAGCAGAAAAGCGTTACCAAGCTTGGATGGCCGCAAAAGGTCAGAAAATCGAATCTCACTCTGATGATTTAGCGAAAGCTAAAGCTGATGCAGCACAGGCTCGTTTGGATGCTGAAATAGCTGTTAACAAGAAGCGTGAAGATGATATCGCTGCTAAAAATGCTCCTATAGTTGAAGAGACTGAGGAAGAAGTTACTGAAGAAGCACCTGCTGTTGAAGCTGCTGCAACTGAAGAAGCACCAGCAGACGACAAAAAAGGAGATGCGTAAGGAAGATTGTTTCTTTCTAGGACACATTTCTAAAAAACATGGCTACAAAGGAACGGTTCGTGTCAGTTTAGACACGGATCGCCCTGAGGCCTACAGCAATCTGGAATCAGTATTTGTTGAAAGGAACGGGCAACTGGTTCCTTTTTTTATTGATACCTGTCAGTTAGTGAAAAATGGGGCTTTGCTTATCGACTTCGAGGATGTTGATAGCGAACCTAAAGCACAAGCATTAATTGGCTCGGGGCTGTACTTACCAATGTCTTTCTTACCGGCCTTAGACGGAACTGATTTTTATTATCACGAAGTTGAAGGATTTATTGTAGTCGATGAAAACGGATTGAGTGTGGGACCTATTATTAAAGTAATAGATCAAACGGCTCAGTTGATGTTCGAATTAGATTACAAAGGAACAGATATATTGGTGCCTGCTATAGATGAATTTATTTTGCAGGTAGACAGAGTTAAAAAACGGATTCATTTGAAATTGCCCGAAGGTCTTTTAGACCTTTATGACGACAATACCGAAGCATAATCGGTATGGGTCTGAGGATGATTTTATTACTATTGGTAAAATTTCCAATTTGTAGAAGATGACAAAAGAAGAATTACAAGATATTTGGAAGCAGATAGGGTCAAGATTTAAATCTCACCCTTGGCACGGGATCAATATTGGTGTAAATGCACCAGAAGTAGTAACCTCTTTTATAGAGATTGTTCCTTCTGATACCGTAAAATACGAAGTAGATAAAGAAAGCGGTTACTTAACAGTCGATCGCCCTCAAAAATTCTCAAACATTATTCCTGCATTATACGGTTTCTTGCCTCAGACATACTGTGCCGAGGAGGTTGCTAAAACCTGCATGGAAAAATTGAATAGAACAGATATCGTTGGAGACAATGATCCCTTGGATATTTGTGTGCTTACCGAGAGAGCAATTTCTCATGGTAACCTATTGGTTCCTTCAATTCCTATTGGTGGATTTAGAATGATTGATGGAGGAGAGGCAGACGATAAAATAATTGCGGTGCTTAAAGGCGATGAGGTGTACAATTGGAATGATATCTCTGAGGTGCCTGAGTCTATTATCAACCGTTTAAGACACTATTTCGAAACGTACAAGGATATGCCTGGAACGGGTGAAGAACGTAAGATAGAGATTGCAGAGGTTTATGGTCGCGAGGAAGCTTATGCTGTAATCAAGGCAAGTCAGAAAGACTACCAAAAGCATTATGGTAATTTAGAAACTGAAATTACTATTGCTGCAGGTAATGCACTTGAAGCAGGAAAGAAATTGAAAATAGTTTAAAGGCTATTACACTCTAGTACAAAAAAGGTCCAAATCGTACGATTTGGACCTTTTTTTATTTTGTAAAAATTCGAAGCCTAACCGTGTTTTATAAGCCCTTTGAAATATTTTGGAATTTCGGTTTCGAACTTATATACCTTTTTCGAATGTGGGTGTGGTATGGTTGCCGAAGCTGAATGTAAAGCCAATCTTCTTTGTCCTTTTACCGTGCCGTACAATTTATCGCCAACAATTGGATTGCCCAATTCGGCCAAGTGAATTCTAATTTGATGTTTGGCAGTTTGCATAACCGTTAGCTCCACCATGGTATAGCCTTTAGAGGTTCCTATAACCTTATACTTGGTTTCGGCATCCACAATTTTGGTGCTCTTTATGGCTCCTTTTTTTGTTTCTACCTTAATAGGATCAGTCATAATACCTTCTTCAGCCTCTATATGTCCATGCACCACAGCATAAAAGGTTTTGGTGTATTCGTGCCAATTGTTTTGCAACTCTCTTTTTGCTAATTCTTCTTTGGTACAAATCAACAATCCCGATAAATCTCTGTCTAAACGGTTAACGATATATACACGCTTTTTAGAAGCAGAATTTCCTTTGCGCAGGTATTCGTTCAACAAGTTTTGAGCAGTTTTTTCTTTCTCTCTTTCGTTTCCAATAGAAAGCAAGCCGTCAATTTTATCGACAATCAACAAATCTCTGTCTTCGTGAATAATGGATAATCCGGAAGGAGCGTATCTTTTAGGTGGCTTCTTAAAAGCCCCTGGAATTGGTTCTTGCACAGCAAATAAATTTAAGGCCGCAAGGTAAGGAGAAATTAACTTGTTTGGGTTGGAGATTTCGACTAGAATGGGAGGTTGCTTTTTTTAGAAACTTAGCTCTCACACGTTTTACTTCCTGTTGTTTTAAGGCCATTATACAGATGTTACTTTGCTAAAACAAGGCGAAATAGTTGTGCGCAAGTGGGGGCTCCCATTGTCAGTTATTTAGTATAGGGAAGGGAGTATGAACGAAGCGAGTACGAAGCAACCTTAATGCCGTCAGGTAACGTATGTGTATGGACAGTAGGGCAGATACGAAGTACTTCACTTTCGGATATGCATTAAGCCAAAACAAACGTTTTTACTTTTAAATTTCATTTTCATTAAACGTTAAAACTTTGTTTTGGCGTTGCCTGCTCAAAGAACAGGATTTTCAATTTATCACTTCCCGCCCTATTGGCTATACACCTTGTTATGGGCTTTTTTAGTTTTTTAGAAACTCTATTAAAGCATCAAATTCCTCTTTCGTTAATTTAGAACTTGGATGTGTATTTGAGTTAACGATGATTTCATAAAGTTGATTATCATCTTTGTCCTTTATAGCTTGATTTAATGCAGGACCAACTATTGCTTTATCAAGCCCATGACACATCGAGCAGTTAGCTCTGAATAGTGCTTTGCCTTTATCTAAATTCGGTATTTTCTTAGCAGACTGCATTAATTCGTTATAAAAGTCCTGATTATAAATAATGTGGTCGTCTGATTTCCATCCTTTTGTTACATTATAAGAGTAAACCTTTGTTCCGTTTTTGTATTCAATAATTGTTTTGTTGCATTCAGAACTCCCAAATTCGCAAGGGTTCTTGTAGATGACTTTCCTAGTAATTATTCCTGTTTCGTTAAAATAGGTTGTAGTGTCTATATTGTTGTCGAAGCTGTATTTTTCTGTTCTTTGAATTGTACCATCTGGATAGAAGCATTTGAATCCAACATTTAATTTTCCTTGGGAATAGAATTGTTCAAATACTAAATCACCATTTTCTAAGTATACAAGTGATTTTCCATTTCTCTGGTCATCTAGGAGTCGGTATAGGAAATTTAATTGTCCATTTTCATAATACACCTTTTCAATAATTGTGTCATTGCCCTGATACTTAATATACTCTCGCATTATTTGACCATCATCATATGTGTTCAGTGTTTCTTTACGCTCAATTTTGTCTTGAGCCCAAGAAATTTGACTGAAGAGGATAAAAACGGCTAATATTAATTTATTCATCATTTTATTTAATTGCCCATAACTAGTGGTTATTAACACTTAGACTCAAATGTAGCATTTTAACCCAACCATACGGGATGGATAAACGCATAAACGGAGCACATTAAAGAATAATGTCTATTGCGAATTACATGACCTTATGGGTGGTTAAACGCACTAGCAAAAGTCAGACTTGCAATTGTTTTAGCTTTGGCAAGAATCATCGTGAAGGTTAGATAAGATATCTGATAACACAAAAATAGAATGAGTATCCGAGATATTTACTAAAGTGCCATTTCTCGATAAGGACAGGGTGTCTAAGGGTAGTAACTTTTTTGTAGCCCGAGATAGATTCGCATTCTCGCCAACCAAAGCAATTAGGTTTGATTGAGATTCCTCAGACAGATTAGTGAAAAAATCAGTGTTAACGATATCAACGACTTCATTATAAGGAACCAAACTTAACTTTTCCATTTTCAGGCTCACTATAACCTCATGTTCCACATACTGTAATGAAAAGTCGGATTTTTGAGCGTATCCAGAAAACGAATATAAGATACAAAAGAGAAAAAGAATTATTGTTGTCTTAATATTATTGAATTTCGATAGTTTTAACCAGTGATGAATCATTAAAATAAATGCGTTTCACTCCAATTTGATTGAACGCTAGACTTTCTATATAATTTTCCTCAAAAAAACCCATCGGGCAATTAACAGAAGGGTCATTCGCTGATGGGTTATGAATAATTAAGTGATAAGTTGCAGAACTGTCATTCATTGACGTATTGACCATCTTCAATGTTTCGCAACCGCTAACCTCGTATTTAATAGTTAATTCAAATGATTCTCCAGCTTTAGCAGATTCTGGTAGAATTACATCAGTCACAGTGGCGCTTCTTTCAGGAATATCCTTCTTCATTTCATCATCCTTATTGCAAGAAACGAGGAACAGGCTAGTAAGGAAAAATACATGTAATATCATTTTCATAGATTCTCAAAGTTAACAATTGTTTACAGCTAGTGGTTATTAACACTTTGACTCAAATGTAGCAATGTAACCCTACCATACGGGATGGATAAACGCATAAACGGAGCACATTAAAGAATAATGTCTATTGCGAATTACATGACCTTATGGGTGGTTAAACGCACTAGCAAAAGTGAGACTTGCAATTGTTTTAGCTTTGGCAAGAATCATCGTGAAGGTTTAATTTCGACAGAACACAGCCCTAAATTTTAGAGATAGCGATGATTCGTCAGCTGACGAATCATCGCTATGACGGATAGTCTACAATTCAAATGTTTACTTTTGGCGGATGTCAGATGCCTTTTCAAATAATACAGTCCTATTTATTGCCAATGTGTGGCCCGAGCCTAATTCTTCTGCTGCTGGTTGGCGCATGAAGGGTTTGTTGGAGGTGTTTGTAAGCCCAGACTGTAATGTTCATTTTGCTTGTACGGCTGCTAAAAGTGACTATGCTATAGATCTAGAGGAGATGGGAATTGCTTCTCATCATATCAACATAAATGATTCTGGATTTGATACTTGGCTAAAGGGTTTGGGCCCAAATACGGTTGTTTTCGATCGTTTTATGTGCGAAGAGCAGTTTGGTTGGCGCGTAAAAGATAATTGCCCAGAGGCGCTAAGAATCTTAAATACCGAGGACCTACATAGTTTGAGACAGAGTAGGGAAGTTGCCTTTAAGAAAAAGGAAAGCTGGTCGGCAAATGCAATGATAGAAAATGAGGTTTGCAAACGGGAATTGGCTTCTATCTTGCGGTCGGATTTAAGTTTGATTATTTCTTCTTTCGAAATGGAACTGCTACAAAAGGAGTTCAATGTTCCTGCGAAATTGCTGCATTATCTTCCTTTCAATTGTACTTTAAAACCTACAGAAAAACCCTTCGAAGATCGTGCTCACTTTGTGAGTATTGGCAATTTCAAACACCAACCCAATTGGCAAGCTTGCCGCATATTAAAAGAGCATATTTGGCCACTTGTTCGCAAGGTTTTGCCCAATGCCGAAGTGTATCTATACGGTGCCTACCCCGATCAAAAAGTATTGCAATTGCATGATCCTAAACATGGATTTATAGTAAAAGGTAGAGCTGGTTCTGCCGAGAAAGTGATTGCAAACGCACGCGTACTTTTGGCAGCCCTGCCTTTTGGCGCAGGTTTAAAAGGGAAATTGTTAGAAGCCATGCTTTATGGTACCCCAAGTATTACAACCACTATCGGTGCAGAGGGTATGGAAAGCCCTGAAAATTGGAATGGTTTTGTTACAGACGATTGGGCCCAATTTGCCGAGCATGCAGTGCAACTTTATCAAGATAAAAACATATGGGAGGCAGCTGTTTCAAAAGGAACTACTTGCTTAACATCTAAATTCAGTGATCCTTCTCATCTCTCCAATATCCCAAAGAAAATTTCTGAAATATCAGATGATTTGGAAGCACATCGTTCTCGAGAGGCTATGCAGCAATTGCTAGCCTACCATAGCTTTAGAAACAATAAGTTTATGTCGCGGTGGATAGAGCTCAAAAATTGATTAGCATCAATTTTGAGTTGAGAGTTTGAGTTTGGAGTTGGCAGTTTGAGTTGAAACAAGTTCGGAAAATTTTGAATGTCACTCTGAGCGAAGTCGAAGAGAAATTCAGAAATTTTTATTCCACTATCCATTTTCCACTAAAAATTCGGGTCAACTTCAAACGTAACTTGCTCTTTAGAAACAGGATGTTCGAATTGAATAAAAGCGGCATGTAAGTGTAAGCGGTTGGCTTTATTTCCATATAAATCATCACCAAGAATAGGGCAAGCCAAGCCTTGATAGTGTGCAGCATGTACGCGTAACTGGTGTGTACGTCCTGTTATGGGTGTAAACTGAATTCTTGTTTTTCCGTTTTCAATTTTTATCACCTGCCATTCTGTTCTGGCAGATTTCCCATGTTCGTAACAAACCAATTGCCTTGGCCGGTCTTCTATATCTACGCGCAATGGAAGATCTATGGTGCCTGATGTTTCTGTGAGTTCCCCGTCCAATACCGCAATGTATTTTTTCTTTATCAGACGTTTTATAAATTGTCTTTGCACCAATTTGTGAACCTCCAGACTTTTTGCAATAACCATCAAACCAGAGGTAGACATATCTAAACGGTGCACTACTAATGGGCCCGTAGCTTTAGGGTATTTTTTTCTGATTCTATAATACACAGAATCGGTGATGGTTTTGCCAGGTACAGAAAGAAACTCTTCTGGTTTATTGATGATGAGTATATGTTCATCTTCAAAAATGGTTTCCAGTACTTTG
>JBLHRE010000086.1:0-7645 GCA_047625765.1 Flavobacteriales bacterium | reverse complement strand
AAGCATTACTATTGCCTCTTTGCTTGGCTTATTATTTATGGCTTCTTTGATGATGGATTATTCTGGTGCTAATGATGCTAGTTTGGCTAGTAAAGGTTGGCCTGTTGATGCAATTCTAAAGGATAGAGAGGCAATGGTTAAGGCTGATATATTCCGTTCTTTAATTTTTATTGCACTTGCTGGTGGGGCAATTTGGATGATACTTAAATCCAAATTGAAAAGTAGCTACGGGCTATTGATTATTGGGGCCTTAGTGTTAATAGATTTGGTTGGCGTAAATCACCGTTATCTAAATGCTGATGACTATGTGAATAAGTCTAGGTTTACACAGGCCTTTAAACCTACACAAGCAGACTTACAAATAATGCAAGATCCAGACCCACATTATAGAGTCTTTAATCAGGCAGAAAGATTAGATGCTGGTGCAAGAACTTGTTATTTCCATAAATCTTTAGGGGGCTATTCTGCAGTTAAAATGGGTAGGTACCAAGAGTTGATAGATGCCCATATTTCAAAAGGGAATCCTGCTGTAATTAATATGTTAAATACCAAATACGTATTGCGCGATAATGGGGGAGAATTACAAGCAGTAAAAAACCCAGGTACCTTGGGGAATGCATGGTTTGTAAAAGAGGTAAAAGAGGTTGCAAATGCCGATGCCGAAATTGCCGCCTTAGGGAATTTTGACCCCAATACAACTGCAATTGTTGACAAGCGATTTATGGAAGGTCTAGAAACAAATTATTCTGGAGTAGGGTCTGTTACGCTAAATTCATACTCACCCAAAGAACTGAAATACACCTACAATACTCCTGCAGAGCAATTGATCGTTTTATCAGAAATATATTACGATAAGGGATGGGTAGCAAGGGTAGATGGCAATGAAGTTGAAATTAAAAGAGCCAATTACGTTTTACGAACTATTGAAGTGCCAGCAGGTAAGCACGATTTGGTGTTAAGCTTTAAACCAACATCCTATCACCTAGGTTCTACCATTGGTCTTATTGCAGTTATCTTATTAATAGGCTTTGGCGCGGGAGTAGTTTATCTCGAAATAAAAAATAGCCGTTCTAAGGCATAGAAACGATACTAAGCACATAAAAAAAAGAGGCCATTGGCCTCTTTTTTTTATGCTATAATTCTAATGGTTTCAAAGGCTTCAGCAAAATCTACACCTATTTGTACACCTCTGATTTGAGCCAATCCTCTTGCAAAATCTAATGATTTATAATTTCTAAAGGTTTGAGATTTATAGGCATCAATGGCATTCCATTTTGCCAACACATTTTCTTCGCTAACCGAAACATGGAAATTGGTAACCATTTGTAGGTTGTTCCAGATAAGTTCGTAACCCAACATAGAACAACCTTTAAATGCTCTTAAACCTTCTTCATAAATGGTATGGTGATCTTGGTGGATATCGTTTGAATTTGGCATGATAACCAAATCAGGTTGAATCTGTTTTTTAAGTTGTATCATTTCCTCTAAAATTGCCTGGCGCTGTGCAGGGAAATGCCTCACATCAAAATCAAATTTAACAATGCGTTCTTTATCAATACCCAATGCTGCAGCAGCATTGTCTAGTTCTTGATACAAGATATCTTCGGGAAACTCTTTAGGGATAGAAATTTTACAAGGAGAAAATGCAATATACCAAACTTCTTTTCCTTCTTTACAGAGCTTATTGATGGTTGCGCCACAACCAAATTCGCCATCATCGGCATGTGGTGCAAGAATAATAATTTTCTTAAAATCTTTCATAAATAATTAGTTCTTAGGAGTATCTAATCTAGTGGCTGCGTAATATCAACATATATACTACTATCCAAAGTGTCTTTGTTCTCGTTTCTAGCTTTTGTAATACTAGCATTAAGCTCAAAGCCTAGGAGCAAACTTAATGAGTTTATATTGATCCACAGCAGAATAATAATGAGTGTACCAATAGATCCGTAAAGCTTATTGTATTGGGCGAAATTACCCACATAATAACTAAAAGCCACAGAGGTTACAATAATTAATACCGTAGCTAAAATGCCTCCTGGTGAAAAGAAACGATAGCGTGTTTTTTTTACTGGACCAAAATAATAGAGGAAAGAAATTCCGAAAAACAAAAGAGCTATTAAAATCCCCCATCGTGAATAGGCAAGCCATTCTGCAACCGTGCTTGAGATATACCCTTGTTCTACAAAAAACATATTAACGGATTTGGAAAGTACTACCAATACAATAGCAAGTATAAGCAAGACCGAAATAGTTAAGGTTAAACACAATGCTACCCAACGGTGCTTTATGAAACTTCTATGGGCATTAGAATGTATCGTATGATTAAATTCTACCATCATAGAGCTAACCCCGTTTGTTGCAAAGACCATGGCCAATACAAAACCCAAAGAAAGTAAACCACCTCTTGGCTTGTTAATGATATCAGACAAGGTAGTCTCAATGGCCTCAAATACCCCAGCGGGTAAAACTTCAGCCATCAAGCCAAATAGCTCATCATGAAAAGTTTCTACCGGAATGTATGGGATAAGTGTAAACAGAAATATAATAGCAGGGAAAATAGCTAAGAAGAAACTGTAAGCCAGTGCTCCCGATCTGGTAGAAATAGCTCCATCCACAATACCTTTTATAAAGAACTTAGAAACTTCAAAGGCACTTATACCATCGAACCCTGGCAAGACCAATTTTTTCGAAAATTGGATTAAACCTACGGTAAACCGGTGTTCTAGTATTCTATCTTTTAGTTCCCTTGCCATAGCTAAAATGCCTTTAGGCTAAGGTCAATACTTTTTACTCCATGTGTAAGAGCACCAACAGAAATGTAGTCTACACCACATTCTGCATAAGCTCTTATAGTGCTTTCGTTAATTCCGCCAGACGATTCTGTTTCGTATTGGCCATCAATTAGATCAACTGCTTTATTTGTGTCTTTATAATTGAAATTATCTAACATTATGCGTTGAATACCTCCTACTTCTAAAACCTCAGCAACTTCCTTTAAATCTCTTGTTTCAACTTCAATAGGTAAGGAAAGAGCCGTTTCTTTTAGATAAGTATGTGTCTTTTCAATAGCCTTGCGTATTCCCCCCACAAAATCAATATGATTGTCTTTTAGCATAATCATATCGTATAAACCAAAACGGTGATTGTAGCCACCACCAATTGTAACAGCCCATTTTTCTAAAAGACGAAAACCAGGTGTTGTTTTTCTAGTATCTAAAACTTTCGTGTCCAAACCATCTAGCAGGCTTACATAATAACTCGTTTTTGTTGCAATAGCACTCATCCTTTGCATGCAATTTAAAACCAATCGTTCGCCAGTTAATAAAGAAATAGAAGGTCCTTCTACAGTAAAAACAATGTCGCCAATCCCCACTTCTGTTCCGTCTTCAATCAATTGTTCGAACTGAATGGTAGGATCGATAAATTTAAAAATGGCCTTGGCAACCTGTACACCCGCAATTTTTCCAGCCTCTTTTACCAATAACTTTGCCTTTCCTCTGGCATCTCTAGGTATACAAGCTAAAGCACTGTGGTCTCCTTCTCGTACATCTTCATACAAAGCCTGTTGAATAAAATGCTGAAGTTCAATGGCCTGATCTGTAAATAATCCTGAATGACTCATCGTGCTGAATAGCTCTATTAAAATGGTTAATATTGCTGCAAAGTAAAAAACTTTTAAACAGAGATGAAGCTATGTTTACTGTTTGTGGGAAAAACTGATGCAGATTATATCAAAAAGGGGTATGAAGTGTACGAAAAGCGCTTATCTCACTATTTGCCAAGCGAAACAATCGTGATCCCAGATTTGAAAAAGGTTAAAAGCCTAAGCGAAAATCAGCAGAAAGAATTAGAGGGGCAAGCGATTTTAAACCAACTAAAACCAACCGATAAATTGGTTTTGTTGGATGAAAAAGGAAAGGATTTTACTTCTATTAAATTTGCAGAGTTCATGCAAAAAGAAATGAATGCAGGTCTTAAACGATTGGTCTTGGTAATTGGAGGTCCTTATGGTTTTAGCGATGCTGTCTACCAAAAGGCACAAGGTAAAATCTCACTTTCAAAAATGACTTTCTCCCATCAAATGGTGCGTATGTTTTTAATAGAACAGGTATATCGCGCTATGACCATTTTAAAAAATGAACCCTATCATCATGAATAATATGAAACTGGTTTTTGCAACAAACAATAAAAACAAATTGGCAGAAATTGCTGCAATTGTTCCAGAAGGGATAGAGGTAAATGGGCTAACAGATATTGGCTGCAATGAAGATATTCCAGAAACGGCAGAGACCTTGGAAGGCAATGCTCAGATAAAATCGAAATGGGTTTGGGAGAAATATGGCTACAACTGTTTTTCTGACGATACGGGTTTGGAAATTGAAGCTTTGAACGGTGCTCCTGGTGTTTATTCTGCACGTTATGCTGGCGCCCAAAAATCTGCAGAAGACAATATGGCCTTGGTACTTTCTAATCTAGAAGGTACTGCAAATCGCAAAGCAAGGTTTAGAACCGTAGTTTCTTTAATTATTGATGGTGTAGAAACGCAATTCGAAGGTGTTGTAAATGGCGAAATAGCCTTGTCATATTCTGGCAATAAAGGTTTTGGTTACGACCCTATCTTTATTCCTGAAGGACATAGTCGCAGTTTTGCAGCAATGAACCAAGACGAAAAAAATTCTATGAGTCACAGAGGAAGAGCCGTTCAGAAATTGATAGAATTTTTAAATAAACGATAAACTTTTAGTGAAAAAATCTTTCATAGAGATGCCAGCTGCATTGGCTTGTTGTGGAAGAATACTTTCTTCTGAAAGTCCAGGAACAGTATTTATTTCAATTACAAATGGTTCGCCATCTTGAATAATGTAATCAACCCGAGCCATTCCGTTTAGTTGCATCATTTTATAAATAAGCTCGGTGGTGTTTTGGATTTTTAAGGTAGTCTCTAGGTCTAATCGTGCTGGGGTAATTTCTTGAGATTTCCCTTCGTACTTGGCAGCGTAATCAAAGAACTCGCCTTCCACAACTATTTCTGTAATAGGCAATGCCTTTATGCCATCTATATAATTGAGACATCCGCAAGACGCTTCTGTACCGCGTACATAGGCTTCTATTATTACTTCCGAATCGTGTTCCAAAGCAAAGTTTATGGCTTTTTGTAAGTCTTCTGCTTTGCTAACTTTCGAAATACCATAGCTAGATCCACCTCTGTTGGGTTTCACAAAACAAGGTAAACCTACTCTTTTCAGGATGACTTCTTCATCCAATGCAATTCCTTTCTGATACCAATAAGATTCGGCAACCTTAATGCCTTTTTGCCTTAATATGCTGTTGCACGATCCTTTGTCAAAAGTCATTGCAGCGGCAAAAGAACCAGAGGTATTGTAGGGCATTTTTATAAGGTCGAAATACGCTTGCAATACTCCGTTTTCTCCAGGGTCGCCATGTATAGCAATAAAAACGCCATCAAATAAAAAGGGTTTGCCTTGCACCATAGCGCCAAAATTGTTTTTGTCGATGGGGTAAGATTCCCCCTCTAATTCTAAAAACCAACCTGTTAAACCTATTCTAACCATAAAAGTTGTGTAGGTATTGGCACAGATAAATTTTTTGGCAACCGCAGCGCTTTTTGCAGAGATGCCTGCTTCGGCACTGAAACCTCCATAAACAATGGCAATTTTCTTCATTTGATATATGCTAGTAAGTGCCAAAAGTAGTACAATTTTGATGTATTTTTTTATCAAGTAATCGGTACGACCTAATTTTTATCTTTGCGGCTCATTATTCTTTTTCATGAAACTGATTCGCTTTTTATTTAGCAAGGCATTTTTGATGCAAGTTGCACTAGCAACAGGACTTTTTGTGCTCTTATATTTTGTTGTCTTTGGAGGTATTTCGTCCTACACAAGACAAGACGAAACTGTGGTAGTACCAGATGTAAAAAATATTCAACTTTCTAAGATAGAAGGATTATTAGATTCCTGGGATTTGAGGTTTCGCGTAATTGATTCTTCGGAGTATAATATCAATTTTGATAGAGGAGCAATTACAGAGGTATACCCTTTGCAAGGGCTTAAGGTAAAGCCACAACGAGAACTGTTGTTAACGGTAAACCCTAACATCCCGGAAAAAGTAATACTACCAGATGTTATCGATAAATCGAAGCGACAAGCAATGGATAAGTTGCGTTTTGCAGGTTTAAACATTGGTACACTTACCTATGTCCCAGACATGGCAAAAGATGTAGTGTTGGTTATGAAATTGAATGGGAAAGAATTGCAACCAGGAGATCAAATTCAAAAACTATCTACCATTAATTTGGTTTTGGGTAAAGGGCTGAGTAACGAAAGAATTGTTATGCCTTATGTTATTGGATTAAGTATAGGTGAAGCATCGTATCAGTTAAAGCGCTTTTCTTTAAATACAGGTGCTATTAATTTTGATAAAACAGTACATGCCAAAGATTCGTTAAAAGCAATGGTTTACAAGCAAAGCCCTTACGCTTCTGTAACTCCCGTAATTAGAATGGGTGCCGATGTTGATTTATGGTTAACAATGGATAGTACCAAAGTTCGAGTTGATACGTTATTTAGTCAATTACCATAGAATATTTTGATGAAAAAAATTGCAATTGTAGTATTAGGAGGGATACTTTGCCTAAGTGCACAGGCCCAAGAGAAACTACTGCCTCTTACAGAGAACTACACCATAGGCGCTAATTATAAAAAGCTCAAATTAGATCATAATAAATCTGCAGCATCGGTAGTTTTACCATTTGTTGATGATTTTTCGAAACTAGGAACAGTTCCCGATACTGCGTTTTGGCAAGACCGAAACGTATTTGTTAATGGCGACATGGCTGTAAATCCGCCCACGGTTGGCGTAGCAACCTTTGATGGACTGGATGCTTCTGGGCAGGCCTACGATATTGATGGAAGTGTTGGAGTAGCGGATGTTTTAACATCGAAACCAATCGACTTAGATTACTTACCTAGCGATTCTGTTTATTTAAGTTTCTTTTACCAACCACAAGGATTGGTAGCAGAACCTAGTGCAAGTGATCTATTAAAGCTAGAAGCTAAAATAGAATCAGATTCGGTTTGGACTCCGCTTTGGGAAGTAAACGGAACAAGTCTCAAACCTTTCGAAAGGGTTATGGTTCCTATTGTAGATTCTAATTTACTGCAAGATAGATTTGTATTTCGATTTGTGTCTATTGGGAATAAAGGAGGCCAGTTTGACACTTGGCATATTGATTATGTGCAGTTGGATGAAGGAAGATTTATATCTGACACCACTTTAGTTGATGGTGCTTTTACAGAGCGTCATATTTCTTTATTAAACAAGTATCAAGAAATGCCTTGGAGTCACTTTAAGGCAAATATGAGTGTTTATTTAGCAGAGGATTTTACTGTGTACATGCGTAATCTATCATCCTTGCAAAAAAATGTAGGTTTTAGTTACGAGGTTTTCGATGACAACGTTTCTATTTATAGTCATCAACCAGCTGCAGATAATATTGATGCCTTTGGAGATTACGAAAAAAGTTATCCTATCAATTTCAGTTTTCCGACAAGTGTAGTAGAAGAAAAAAGCTTTATCTTAAAATCGTATTTAAGTACAGTACCTGATGTAAACAATACCA
>JBLHRE010000085.1:0-7703 GCA_047625765.1 Flavobacteriales bacterium | reverse complement strand
GCTTACATGAATCTTACTGAGTACTTTGAATTGGAAGGAATGGCTTACAAGCTTGTCCCTATTAAATATCCAAAAGGTCGTGGTAACATGTTTGGTAAGGTAGATACCGAAACCATGTATGATAACATGATGAACAAATTCCAATGGGGTAATCTAAATGCAGAAAACGTGTATTTAGACCAAACCAATAGAAGGATGACTTGGAGCATCAGAAACAATTTTGGTCGCTTAGCAAACGAATTGGTATTGGAAGGGAAACCAGAAAAAGCAATTGCAGCAGTTGACAAGTGCATGGAGATTGTTCACGAAGATGTTATTGTATTCGATTATTTCGTTCTTCCATTGGCAGAAGTTTACTATCGTGCAAATGCAAGAGTCAAAGGTGCTGATATTGTAAGACGTTTGGGCGAAACACTTAGAGATGAATTGATTTATTACGCACAATTCGAAGGTCCAGAACAACGTATGATTGAACAAGACATTCGTCAAGCATTAAGTATTTTTAATGCAGCTCAAAATATTGCAAGACAATATAAAGACTCAGAATTGGCGAAAGAATTAGAGGAAATGCAAACAGCATTTGCTGGTAAATTATAAGCATAACCTAAATTATAGAATAAATCCCCAACCCAAAAGGTTGGGGATTTTTTTTTATATTTGGTTCTAAATCTACTAATCACACCCTACTATGAAAACATTTATTGTAGCACTTTCAGCTATTCTTAGCCTAAATAGTTTCGCCCAAGAAAGTAAAAGCATCAAAAATTTAAATACTATACAGCAAATTCAGCGAGGGTACAATTCAGCAATGAATTCGGCTAAGCTCAAATCAACCTTCCAATATCAGTGTGATTCTGTTATTTCCTACAATTTTGTGGAAGGCACTAACCAATGGCAACCACGCACAAAAGAGACATTTATTAATTTTGATGGCGAAAGATTCGAAGGCGGCTATTACAGTTGGAACCAAAACACGGGGTCTTATAATTTATTATCAAATATTAAGTACTCCTTTAATGGCAATCAGCAATTGGAACGTCAGGAAGTATATTGTGAAGGCGAACTGCTTTGCTACACTTTTTCGTTGGAATACAATACCAACAACAGATTAACAAAAGAGACTGTAAAGGAAGCTAGTTCATCTGGTGTTCTCGAAATTGATGAAATTAAAAGCTATACCTACAATAATAACAACCAGTTAGAAAAAATTACCTTTTCTGGCTATAGTGCAGCGACACAAAAAGAAACGCCAAACTCTAATTTATTTTTTTATTACACAAATGGCAATTTAGACTCTATACATTCTTTAGTCTATGATTTTGAATTAGAAGAATGGCAAGCCGTTGCTAGAGTTATAGTCGATCAGAGTCCTAATTTAGAAACTTGGACCATAGCGATATATAATCAAGATAGTGGAGCATATGATTTGCCTGAAGATAAGTACGAATATCAATTAGATGGAATTGGGAATCATATTGATTGCAAGTGGTTTTTCTGGTCAGATGATTTAAGTGAATGGCAATTAGATAGGCAATACACCTTCAGTCATGATCAAAATAAATTAATGAGTGATGTCTTTTCGATACCAATGAATAGGAATTTAATGGTTGATAACTATGAGTGGGATCTATTTGGACACCAAAATGCCGTCAATAATTACACGAAATATCGTATCGAAGAGAATGAGTTGGCTCCTTATAGAAAATATGAGGTATTTTACTCAGACTACAATCCACTGAATATTGAGAATGACAGAAGGCATAACCTTAATATTTACCCTAATCCTACCTTAGATGTTTTAAAAATTGAAGGTTTGACCGCAAGTAAAATTTCTTTTATAAAACTATATGATATGTTGGGTAATATTCAACTTATAAAAGAGATAAATACCAGCTCTCTTAGCCTGAACATTTCCAATTTAAATTCTGGCGTTTACTTTCTAAACATAGAACAGGACGGAGCTAATACAGTTAGAAAAATAATTAAACATTAAGTTCTCAGCTTAATTAATTGAATGGATGGATATATCTACAGATATCTCCATACATTATTGCTGAATGTCTAGATAAAATCATAGATTTGCAGCCACTTGTGGAAAGATTTGACTGATTGCAACCACTTTAAAAAAATGCTAAAGCAGATATATCACCGCTTTACATTTTCCGCATCAGCCCTACTTTCCTTTATTGTAGAATTTTAAACAGCTGAATAATGGCTTATTTATTTACTTCGGAATCCGTTTCTGAAGGGCATCCAGATAAAATTGCAGATCAAATTTCTGACGCATTAATCGATAATTTTTTGGCATTCGATCCAGAATCAAAGGTAGCATGCGAAACTTTAGTTACTACTGGCCAGGTTATTTTGGCGGGAGAGGTAAAGTCCAATACCTATTTAGATTTTCAGAAAATTGCGCGTGAAGTGATCCGAAAAATTGGATACACCAAAAGCGAGTATATGTTCGAAGCTGATTCTTGTGGTGTTCTTTCTGCAATTCACGAACAGTCAGATGATATTAACAGAGGTGTTGATAGAAAGACTAAGGAAGAACAAGGTGCAGGTGACCAAGGGATGATGTTTGGTTACGCAACTAAGGAAACCGAGAACTATATGCCTTTGGCATTGGATTTATCGCATAAGCTATTAATCGAATTGGCTGCATTGCGCAGAGAAAATAAGGAGATTACTTATTTACGTCCAGATGCAAAGTCTCAGGTAACTATTGAATATTCTGACGACAATGTTCCGCAAAGAATTGAAGCTATTGTTGTTTCTACCCAACACGATGACTTTGGTGCTGATGAGGTGATGTTGGCTAAAATTCGCGAGGATATTGTAAAGATTCTTATCCCTAGGGTTAAGGAACTATTACCTGCAAATTTAGCAGCATTATTCAACGATGACATCAAATACCACATCAACCCAACTGGAAAGTTTGTTATTGGTGGGCCACACGGAGATACAGGTTTAACAGGAAGAAAAATTATTGTGGATACTTACGGTGGTAAGGGTGCACATGGTGGTGGTGCTTTCTCTGGAAAGGATCCTTCTAAGGTTGACCGTTCTGCTGCTTATGCCGCAAGACATGCTGCTAAAAACTTAGTTGCTGCTGGTATTGCTGAAGAGGTTTTGGTACAAGTTTCTTACGCAATTGGTGTTGTTGAACCAATGGGAATTTTTGTAGACACTTACCGTACTGCAAAAGTGGACATGACCGATGGAGAAATTGCTAAAAAAGTAGCCGCCATTTTTGACTTTCGCCCATCTGCAATAGAGTCTCGTTTGAAATTAAGAAACCCAATTTATTCTGAAACTGCTGCATACGGTCACATGGGTCGTAAAAACGAAGTAGTCTCTAAAACATTCACAACACCAGATGGTGTTTCTAAAAATGTAGATGTTGAATTGTTTACTTGGGAAAAATTAGATTATTTGGATAAGGTTAAAGCAAGCTTTAACCTATAAATCGAAATTCTATTCATAAAAAAATGCCGACTCGCAAGAGTCGGCATTTTTTGTTTTTACTAAAAATAATTTTACTCTTCAGAAGCTACAACTTCCTCTATTTCTCCAGGCAACATTTGCTTTAAAATATTCTCAATTCCTGATTTTAAGGTCATCGTGGAAGATGGGCAGCCAGAACAAGCTCCTTGTAAAGCAACTGTTACTTTACCTGCTTCAAAGGCTCTAAATGCAATATTACCGCCATCCTGCTCTACAGCTGGCTTTACATATTCATCCAATATGGCTACAATTCGTTCTTCAATAGTTCCTTCCTTGGCAGTTGTATGCCCTTGCTTATTGATTATAGGAGCAGCAATGTCGTCAGTACTGTCCTCAGAAGGCTCAGTCATTTTAGTAACAATAGCGTTTCCTGCAGCAAGAAATTCGCGTACAAATTCTCTTAACTCAACAACAACATCCTCCCAACTAACAATATCAAATTTTGTGATAGACACATAATTGCTAGTAATAAACACCTGCTTTACAAAAGGGAAATGAAATAGTTTCGATGCCAAAGGAGAACCTTTAGCTTCGTCAATGTTCTTGTATTCCACCATACCTTCTTCCAACAATAGTTTGTTCGCTACAAACTTCATAACAGCAGGATTTGGGGTCACTTCTGCATACATGGTAATAGGCACTTTTGTATTTTCCATTTGTCTTGATTTTATGCAAATTTACAGGAATATCTAACAGCAAAAAATTATGGCATTAATAAAGGAAGTATTAGGAAAAAAACCACAGATGGGAAAGGACTGTTTCTTAGCAGAAAACGCTACTATTTTGGGCGATGTAACAATGGGAGACCACTGTTCTGTATGGTTTTCGGCAGTTGTTAGAGGCGATGTACATTATATAAAAATGGGCAACAAAGTCAATGTACAAGATGGAGCCATTATTCATTGCACCTATCAGAAATGCCCAACAATAATTGGCAATAATGTCTCTATTGGGCACAATGCACTGGTACATGGTTGTACTATCCACGACAATGTGCTAATAGGGATGGGATCTATTGTGATGGATAATTGTATTGTTGAAAGCAATTCTATAGTCGCTGCAGGAGCGGTTTTATTAGAAGGAACCCATGTGGAATCGGGTTCTATTTATGCGGGAGTTCCTGCAAAAAAAGTAAAAACAATTTCAGAAGAACAAACAGGACGATTGGTAGAAGGCATTGCCAACAATTATGTCAAATATTCGAGTTGGTTCGAAGAATAATAAAACAAAAGGGTTCAAAATTAATATTGGAATTACGCAGCTGTACTTGCAAGTGGAGCAATGGCTGTATTCTTCTTTATCACCTTTAGTGCTTATGGCTTTTACGAGCTCATTCCGCAAACATTAGCTTTTATCATTATGACCATAATTACTGCATTTACAGTCGTTATTGCGGTCAATTACAACCAACAAATTATTGCCTTATTTGGAATGATTGGGGCCTACGCTATTCCATTTCTGTTAAGTAATAATTCGGGAAATTATGTATTCCTATTCAGCTATATGCTCATCATCAATGGAGGACTTTTGGCTATAGCCATAAAACGTTATTGGAAACCCGTAATGTACAGTTCTATTGGTATCAGCTGGCTTATCTTCTTTGGATGGTGCTTAGGCAAGTATCAATCAGAACAAGATCTAAGCATGGCTTTATTATTTGGCCTGCTCTTTTACCTCGTATTCTACACCTCCATTATCATTTATAAACTAAGGCACACATTAAAATTCAAATCTCCAGACATAGCTTTACTTATTCTTAACGGATTGATTTTTTATGGTATTGGATACAAACTCATCAACGAGCATCCTCAAGGAGACGATTACTTGGGCTTGTTTACCGTATTCAATGCTGCCATCCATTTTGCAGCAGCATTGTTCATTGTAAAGAAGGTAAAAGCCGATGTATTGCTGTTTCGTTTCATCTGCGGACTTATCCTATTATTCCTAACCCTATGTGTTCCAGTTCAATTTAACGGCTCTCCTGTAACTGTTTGTGGGTAGGATTAGGATCTGTTCTATTGGTTGTAGGCAGAGTGTACAACGAGTCCTTTTACGAGCGTATGTCTTATCCAATGATAGGTATTGCAACATTGAGTTTAATGGACGATTGGGGATCTCTAAACAACATTAGACATGGCAGAGTTTGGCACCATGTCTAAAACGGTCGTTTTTGTTTCACTAGGGATATTACTTTTGGTAATTTCTTACCTCTATAATAGATTTAAAGAGAAGTTAGGTTTATAAAACACTCTACAACCAAATAGGACAAGACTCTAAATGAATTTCTTCTTGGAAAAACATTCTAGCCGAGGCATTGAAAGATTCTGTGTAGTCTGAGACAAAGAAGTGATCTTTCTGTTCACTTCTTTTGTTGGCACATAAACCCTCTTGACTAAGTCCTTTACGAATGTAATGTGCCACAAGATCAGCAGAATTTAAAATTTTAACCTTTCCTTTATAAAAAGCATCAATTTGCTTTTGAATCAAAGGGTAATGTGTACAGGCCAATATCAATTTATCTATCCCCTGTAGTTTTGGATCTTCGAGGTATTCGTGGATAGCTGCTTCGCTAATGGTATTGTTAAAAAAGCCTTCTTCAATTATGTGGGCCAACAAAGGTGTTGCCAAGCTCTTTACCTTCATTAATGGGTTTTTGGCCACTATTTTTCTACGGTAGATATCCGAATTTACAGTGGCTCTTGTGCCAATCACTCCAATGTTCTCAGCAGGTAAATCAGCCAATGAATCTGCCACAGGATCAATCACATTAAAGATGATAGCCTTGTCGCCAAAACACTCTAAAACGTGCTCGTACGCTAAAGATGAGGCTGTATTACAAGCAATAACAATGGCTTTACATTTTTGCCCTAACAAAAACTGTGAAATACGCTCGGAGAAATGCTTCACTGCCTCTTCAGATTTTTCGCCATATGGTAAATGAGCCGTATCTCCAAAATAGATAAGGCGTTCGTTAGGCATAACAGATTTAATGGCATTGGCAACTGTTAATCCACCAATCCCCGAATCAAAAACTCCTATTGCTTGAGATGCATCCATAGCACAAAAATACTAAGTCCCTAGCTAAGGTTTATAGAAAGTTGGAACTATTAAACATAAAAAAAGCCACTTCGTATTTGAAGTGGCTTCTTTTTTATAAACTTGAATTCGAATTACAATCCCAATTCCGTTTTCACCAAGGCAGTAATGTCTTGACTTTCTTCAGCAAAAAGGATAGTTCCTTTTGAAGAATCGAAAACGTAAGTGAACTTATTAGTCTTAGCTACTAAGTTAATTGCATTCTGTGCTTTTTCAATAACAGGAGTTAATAACGCAACTTCTTTTTCTTGTAAGCTTTGAGTAGCTGTTTGCTGAAACTCGTTGATTCTACCTTCCAAATCTTGGATGTTGTTCAACTTTGTTTGTTTAACAGGTTCTGTCATTAAATCGCCCCCTTGTTGAAATTCGCTTACCTTTTTTTGGTATTCAGCATACATTTCTTGCAGCTGACCTTCCAATTCTTTGTTGAATATCTCTAATTCTGTTTTAGCAACATTCGTTTCTGGCATCAATAACAATAACTGATCTGAATTGATATGACCAAACTTGTTCTGTGCTTGTGCCTGCACTCCAACTACCATTAGCGCAACAAAAGCACCTAACTTTAATAAATTTCTCATTCGTTTTTATTTAATATTCAATGGTTAATCAACCTTACTGGATTTTAATTTTAGTAGCCCAATTGGTCTAGAACATCCTTGCTCTTGTTATACTTCGGACTAGTGTATAACATCATTAAATCGCTAGCTTTATCGAAAATAATAGCATAAGAACCATCTTTTGCTATTTTTTTGATGGCAGCATATACTTGATCTTGAATTGGCTTTACCAATTCTTCTCTTTTCTTAAAGAGGTCGCCATCAGGCCCAAAACGTTTTTGTTGTAAGTCCTTAGCTTCTTTCTCCTTACGGATAATCAACTCCTCTTTACTAACACGCATTTCTTCGGTCATTAAGATTTGCTCTGATTGATACTCTTTATACAAATCATCGATCTCTGTATATTGCACTTCAATTTCTTTCTGCCAATCAGAAGACAAAGTATTCAATTGATTTTGTGCATTTTGATAAGCAGGAATTTGCTTCAAAATATATTCAGAATCTACATAAGCAAATTTTTGTGCAGAAGCACCCAATGCACTC
>JBLHRE010000084.1:0-7749 GCA_047625765.1 Flavobacteriales bacterium | reverse complement strand
CTAGAGCCAAGCATTAAAGTTTTTGGTGATCCTGCATCTGTAAAATCAAACTTATTCGCCCAAACCTCTTGCCCTGCTGTATTTAATTGACCTGATTCTAAGGAAACCGTTTTTGAAGTTGCTAGTGCATCAATAAGGCTCCAATCGCCAGACCCCATAAAACGAACATCTGATGGAAAAACTTTGCCAAATGATTCTACGGTATGACCCGCTTCTGCAGTTAGGAATTTAGTATCTCCTAAATAACTTAAGTTCATATCAGCATTTAGCACCAAGCTGCCATAAATATGCATCGGATTTGACCCAATCCCCTCAAACGCTGGGGTAAACTTGGCTCCTGTCCAAAACATACTATGGCAAGAAGCGTCTAAAACGTTAATGGTGACAGATTGGCCTGGTGCCGAAAAACTATTTACATCAAAATAGACATCATCTTCTGGCCCTGGAATACAATTTCCTGTGGGCGGACCTCCGCTACTAGCCGACCAATGCAAGGGATCGTCCCATACACCGTCCCCGCCAATCCAATAAAAATCGCCACCACTTAATCCAGAAAAATCCCAACCTGTGTTACCTCCAAGATCTTCTGAACTGTTGGCTAAAAATAAGGAGTTCCCTAAGGCATTTATATTAGATATTATATTATAATTAACAGAAATGGTACCAACCGCAGGGGCATAAATTAAGTTTGCAGGGGCCCCAGGAGAATTCTTAATGGTTATCTTATTACTACAATCTCCATTAGAATTTAATGTTTCACCAATAGTTTGATTTGTTCCTGCCTGAATGATATATGTTTTGCCAGGGCGGAAATTTAGAATATCAATTTTATTATTGTCTTGTAATATAACACCATCAGAATTAAAGGTTACCTCATGCAAATCCATATTTAACCCGTACAGGCTACTTACACCTCCTAACCCAGTAAACTCAACATCATAATAGGTATGTTTCGTACTTCCATTTTTATGGAAAAAATTGGCATTATTGGCTGATAATGTAATTTTAGACGTTCCTGCATCAAGTATGTAATCTAATCTTCTTGCTATCCATGCATTATTTGTTGCTGTTACCAAAAATTGAGTTGCTCCTAATATTAAACTACGCTTTCCCTCCGTATCGCAAATAAACTTTTTGGCGGTAACATCCTGACTGTTTGTATTTAACAGGCCTGAATTGAATCGCATATTTTCAGAAGTTTCAAAGGCGTCTTCAAATTGCCAACCCCCTTCAATTCTATCAAAATTTACACCCTTATTAAATATTTGGCTTGCAGAGCTTATAGTATTTCCCAATTCGTATGAAACAAAATAGGTTGTTTTACTAAAAACTATGCTCATGTCTTCTATAAACGTTAAAGACCCATAGATGTTCAGTTCCTTTTTAGATTCGAAAACAGGATTACCTTGCGAACCCGACCAATCCATAGAATGGCAGTAAGCTTCTAAGGTATCAATGGTTACAATGTCATTGGATCCGGAAAAAGAATTTTCATCGAAAAAAACATCGTCTATTGGTGTAGGTACGCAACCATTACCTGTCTCTCCCGAACTAAATGACCAATTGGTTGCCTCGTTCCAAAGGCCATCGCCTCCTACCCAATACAGCTCATAGGCTTGTCTATCAACAAAAGTCCATCCTTTATTATTATTGCCTAAATCAATACCATTATTAACAGTAAATGGCCCAGAAGTCAGCGTGTCTGGAACAGTAATGTTTTCGATTGTTACCCAAGAAATTAAAATAGGCCCATTGGTTTTACTGATGTAGGCAATTTGATTTGGAGTAGTACCTATTTCTATCGTTTCAGCACAAGTTCCATTTGCAGTTAAGGTCCCAGAAACATTCAAATATTGATTCCCTTCAATGATATAAGTAAAGCCTGGCTCGAAAGTTACATTCCTAGCAAAAATACTATTAGAAATATTACCATGGGTTTCATAAACGATGTCTCTAAAATTTGTAGTTCCTTGAATAACTCCTACTGAGTAATCCTTTTCGAAAGAAAGATCGTTAAACTGTAATGTTGTTGCTCCGTTTGCAGTGAAATTAATATCTCTATTTTCTTTACATTCAATATGAATGTGTGAAGTTCCAGCATTTAATGTGAAATTTGCACCATTCATCCTCCAGGCGTTAGAACTACCTTGTTTGGGTGTGATGTAAATATTAGATGCTCCTAAAGTTAAGGTTCGGGCATTGTTATAATCAGAAAAATAAAAGGAACAGTAAACATCAAAATCATCTGTAACAACAGAGCCAAACTGATGGTACCATATTTTATCGTTTAGATTGATCTCATCAAGGAAAGTCCATTCGCCACCATCACCTTCAAACCAAATATCAGAATTTACTACCGTCCCGTTTGTTTTAATAGTATGCCCTAGATCGGTAGCAGAAAAATACATTCTATTAATTTCTTCTGTCATTGCAAAACTTAAAACCAAATCTCCAAAGATTTGAAGCAACCTTGAGCCATTAAATGTTGGTTGATTGGATGCAGCGCTCCAATCCATATTACGACATTCTCCGTTAATATTTAAAACTACCACTTGTCCCCCCGAAGTAAAAGAATTTGCATCAAAATAAACATCATCAATTTCTTCAGGAATACATTCTCCTCCCGGTCCACCAGAAATTAATGCCCAGTGAGAAATGTCATCCCAATTTCCACTTCCACCTACCCAATAAAGATCTCTTGATATTTTCGGAACAAAGGTAATTCCCAAATTATCACTCACATCTTGTGAAAAATAAGCTGTGAATATTGCTCCAGAAGCAGATATCCCAGTCATAATTACATAGTTAAAATCTTGATCGCTGGTTTTGGTGACATTTGCTTGCGTAGCACCTGAGGATCTAATAATTGTTTCATCCAAACAAATCCCATCTGCTATCCAATCGCCAGTAATACTTTGTGTTTTACCCTGTTCTAATAGGTAAGTTTTACTTTCAGCAAAGGTTAAATCAACAAAACTATTATTCCCAAAAAGATATCCATTGGAAGCAAAAACTACCCTGTTAAAATTGGAGCCTATTCCATCGATTGTAGCTGTGCTAAGTGGGTTACTGAACGTTAGATCAAAATAATCTATTGGGACATTAGTAGTTTTAAAATTAAGTCCAGGTCCATTAGCTGTTATTGGAGCATTTGTAAAATCCATAGATGAATTTATCCCATTCAAATCCCAAATTAAACCACTACCGTCTAAAGCAATGGTCGAATTGGTGAAATCTATACCTTTAATTCCTGTGTTATCCGCTAAAACGGTACCAATTATTACCGTTTTATTAGCGATAGTAACCTGTCCGTTAATCAAATGCAAAGTCTTACCAGACATATTCAAATCATCCTGGACTGTCCAACTTGCACCTACTCCATTAAAATACACATCGGGTAATGTGTGATTTGCAAAAACTATAGTTTCATTTAGACTAACCGATTCGAAACGAAATGCTCCTGTAAGGTTAACAGCCATCTGAGGTATTAAAGTCAAAGAACCCGTCATACGAACCTCACCTCCCTCAAGTCTAGGAGTAAACTTAGCTCCCATCCAATCCATATCATGACAAGTAGCATTCCCTACATCAATTGTTACAATTTGATTTGATCCTGTAAATGAGTTCGCATCGAATATAACATTATCATTAGTAGCAGGAACAACAACATGAATAGTCGATCCTCCACTAATAGTAGCCCAATTGTTGATATTTGACCAACTTCCTGTTCCCCCAATCCAATAATAATCTTTAGCTATAGCCTGGTTACCATAGGACATTACAATTAATATGGCGGCTAGTTTTAACAGACGTAATAGCATATTATTTGGTATTCGTTTGAATTGGGTTAAACGATAAAGATAATTTTAATAACACTATTCCCCAAACTCCTGAAATATCTGTCTGCCCAATATAAATTATTACTTTTATCTTTTTAAAATACAAACCATGTCTAGATCTAATTTAAGAAAGAATGTTGCCAAGATTATTGTTTTAATTATAACTGTATTCTTAGGTTTAATAATCATTGTTCCTGCTGTGTATAAGTCCGAAATTATTGCACTGGTAAAAGATGAAGCCAATAAAAACATCAAAGGAAAACTTAGTTTTGGTGATTTTGATCTTAGTCTTTTCAGCAGTTTTCCGAATTTAAATTTAGAGATTAGGGATGTATCTCTTTTAGGAGCTGATGAATTTGAGGAAACCTACCTCACTAAATTAAGTGCTTTAGAGTTGGAAATAAACCTTTTCAAAATCATTAGAACTGGTAATATTAGTATACAAAGCATTGGTGTAGATAAGCCTGAAATTAATATTGTGGTATTGGCCAATGGAAAGTCCAATTACGATATCACCTACCCTAGTATAGAAGATTCTGCAACTAGTGGTAAAGAAGAAACACCTTCGACCTTTGAAATGGCCTTGGAACATTACGAAATTAACAATGCTGTTATCAATTACAAGGATGCCTCTATGGATATGTCTTTGAATATTTCTGATTTCAACCATCAAGGATCAGGAGATTTTACCACATCAGTATTTAATCTTATTACCGAAACTAATATCTCGGAATTGACTTTTACCTACGAAGGTGTTCCTTTTTTGTATAAAGTTAAAACAGATTTGGAAGCCATAATTGGTATGGATTTAGACCAAATGCTTTTTACTTTTAAAGACAATCTTTTAGTCTTAAATAATCTCCCATTAACCTTTGCTGGATTCGTCTTAATGCCGAACGATGCTATTGAGATGGATTTATCTTTTAGCGCTAAAAACGCTGGGTTTAAGAAGCTATTATCATTAATTCCTGCAGTGTATAGTAGCGATATGGAAGGTTTAACAGCTAATGGTAGTTTTAGCTTTGATGGCTATACCAAAGGGATTTACAACGATACCAATTTCCCTGCTTTTGGTGCTAAGTTGAGTTTAGAAAATGGTGATTTCAAGTACATAGATTTACCTACAGGTTTAAAAAATGCGACCGTTGACATGCACCTTGATTTTCCTGGGGGAAACGATTTAGATTTAGTAAAGGTTGATTTGAAAAAATTTACTGCAACCGTTGAGAATAATCCAATTTTTGCATCCTTTAAAATCTCTAAACCAATGACCAGCCTAAATTTTGAAGCTCAAATGAAAGGTAAATTCGATTTTGAAAAATTAGCTGCACTAGTCCCTTTAGATGAGAACAAAAAAATGGCTGGTTTGTTAAATATCGATGCGAAGGTAAAAGGTGATATGGAAAGTATCGAGAACGAAAATTACGACAAAATTCAATTTATGTGTGCCATGAATTTAAGGCAATTCAAGTATAATACTACCTTACTACCGGAGTCATTATATATCGCTCAATTGGAAATAATCGCTAATCAAACTCAGGTTGATCTAAAGTTTTTCCAAATGAATATTGGAGACTCAGACATTAACGCTACGGGTAAATTGAATAACTTTATTGGATATGCTTTAAGTGATAAAACCTTATCGGGGAATCTTACAGTTAATTCCAAGAATCTGAATATTGATGCCTTGATGCCCTCAGAAACAGAAGGCGAAGCAGATATTAAAAACAAAGCTAAAGAAGAGTTAGCTTTAATAGAAGTTCCTGATAATTTGGATTTATCGATGCTTATTAATCTCGACAAAATGCTTTATGACAAGGTATCTATAGAAAATGTTAAAGGTGGGATTACTCTAAAAAATGGCAAAGCAGAATTAAAAGATATGAGACTGAAGGTGCTTAATGGAAACATTGTTATGAACGGATCTTATGTAACACCAACCAGTACATCCGCTGAGATGGATTTTGGTTTTAAATTGAGTGGACTTGATTTAAACATAACCGCTAATACTTTCAACACAATTGCTGCCTTTGCTCCCATTGCAAAATACACCCAAGGATTATTTGATGCTTCTTTTAGTTTTAAAGGGAATTTAGATAAAAAAATGAATCCCGTTCTAAATAGCTTAAATGGTTCAGGTGATTTTTTCAGCAAATCTATCGGTCTAAAAGGGTTTAAGCCATTAAGTGGTATTGGTAATGCTTTGAAATTAAAAGGATTTGAAGAACAAAAATTTAATAATGTTGCTGTAAAATATTCGTTTAATGATGGTAAATTTAATGTAAAACCATTTGATGTAAAGATTGGAAATACCAATGCAAAAGTATCGGGTACGACTGGCGTAGACCAAAGCATTGACTATAAAGTTGCTATGGCATTACCTTCTAATTTAATTGCTGGTAATAGCGCCATCTCCAGCCTTTTAGGCAGTGCATCTGGATTAGGTAATATGGATGTTGATATCTTGATTGGAGGTACGGTATTAAAGCCCACGTTTAATACCTCGCTGAAAGGAATGGTTAAAAATATTGTTGAAGGGTCTAAGGATAAAGTAAAAGAGCTGGCACAAGAAAAAGTTGATGAAGCCAAAGCTAAAGCCCAAGCAGAATTAAACAAAAGGGCTGACGAACTTATGCTTGAAGCAAATAAACAAGCAAATAAACTTAGACAAAAAGCAAAAGATGCTGGAGATAAAGTTAAAGAAGAAGCTAAGAAACAGGCAGACAGGTTAATAGAAAATGCTGGATCGAATCCTTTAAAGAAGAAAGCTGCGGAACTTACTGGCAATAAATTACAAGATGAAGCCGATAAGAAAGCTATAAAATTAGAAGAAGAAGGTGAGGCAAAAGCGCAAACAATTATCAAGAATGCAGAACAGCAAGCAGACAAATTAAGAAATTAATAATCAGATTAAAGTATACGTACCACATGGGTCTCCATGCCCATGTTGGTATTTACTTTTAAAATGTAAGATCCGTTTCTCCATCCGTTGGTGCGAAATTTCGAGATTCCCTTGTCGTATATTCTTATCAGTTTACCAGAATTATTGTAAACTACCACCGATAATATTTTTGCCTCGGTTCTTATTTTTAACTGCTCTCCCCTAAAGAAATAATCTCCATACCACTTAACAGAACTCATTTCTACTTCTTCGATTACGGCTGTAAATACAGGCCTAATAATCGATTTTTTAGTAGTAGTATTTTTTAAAGTAATAATCTCTGGTAAATTAATTTTATTAGAGTTTCTCTCTAGCGGAGCCATTGGCAAAATATTTTTAGCTTCCAACCAGTTTAACGATTCAGATAAAATTTTATCTCTGTATTGAAAATTAAAGGAAGAGCCAGATTCTCTAATAAATTTGTATTGTAAATTAGCAGTGGTATCTTTTCTAAAGTACTTCTCCTCTAAATTAGATAGAACAACAAATGCTTTATTCGGATTGTACTCTATCTGTTCTAAGGCTATAGCTTTGTCACTATTATCGAAACTATAAGTGATAATTCCTTTTAAACACTGATAAGTTCTTTCTGTAAAGGGGAAATTACCAAGAGCATAAACACGCAAAGGGTCAATTTTTAGCCATTGATTTACAGAGTCTAACAACACTTCAATAAATAAGTCTTCTCCCTTAACTGATTTACGCTCTGGCGAAACCAGAATAACACCATTCTTCTCGCTAAAGCTCGTAAGCTTATCTTTCCAATTCTTTTGATTCCATTTCGTGGTATTTGGGTGAACAGTCAACACCAATGGGCTTGGAAATACATTATTATAAGAAGAAGGAATAAAAATTGAGTACGCAAACTTTTGATTGAAACATTCAATTTTTCCATCCATCCGCTGTTGTCCAACAGCATTGAATGAAATAAAAACAAAAAGAATATTAAAAATATTTTGCATCAAATCG
>JBLHRE010000083.1:0-7860 GCA_047625765.1 Flavobacteriales bacterium | reverse complement strand
ACATCTCTAGATACGGTATTAACACAGCAGCAAGCTACTATTCCAACAGCGTATTTAAACCAAGAAGTTTATATCGCATTTTATCATAATGCAAACGATATGAATGTATTGTATTTGGATGATATTGTTGTAAGTGGTTGCGAGTTGACAGAACCGCCAGTAGCGGATTTCTCATCTGATGTGCAAATTGTAGAAGCAGGAGGTTTGGTAGACTTTACGGATGAATCTACGGGCAATGCTTCATCATGGCTATGGGATTTTGGCGGAGGAACAGGAAACAACACTTTACAAAACCCTCAAGATGTACAATTTGCTAATGCAGGTTGCTACGAAATTAGACTTACCGCTACGAACAACGTAGGTCCTGATACAGAGACTAAAACATGCTTTGTAGAGGCAATTGCCTTACCTGTAGCAGATTTTATTGCGGATACCGTAACAATTCCAGAGGGCACTACCGTTAACTTCACTGATTTATCAACCAACAGTCCAGACGCATGGTCTTGGAGTTTTGAAGGAGCGGTTACGCCAACAAGTACAGTTCAAAATCCTACTAGCATTAAGTACAACAGTTTTGGTTGTTACGAAGTTAGTTTAGTTGCATCTAAACAAGGCTTGGCTGGAACAGGTGAAACGAAAACCTGTTACATCAATGTAATTAAAGCACCGGTTGCAGACTTTGAAGCGGACAGAATTATGATGAGTGTTGGTGAAACTGTTGACTTTACCGATTTATCAGATGGTTCTGTCGATGCTTGGTCTTGGTTGTTCCCAGGATCTGTTCAAGGAAATGCATCGGTTCAAAATCCGGAAGGAATTCAGTATAATAATCCAGGTGTTTACACGGTAGATTTAACAGTTTCTATATTGGGATTGTATCCTGACACAGAATCTAAAAACCTATACCTAACAGTAATTGAGTTGCCGGTGTCCGACTTTACAGTGGATACAATAACTATTTGGGAGGGTGAAATAGTAAACTTCACAGATTTGTCTACAAACAATCCAGATGCATGGAATTGGACATTGACAGGTTCGGTGCAAGGAACTTCTACTTTGCAAAACCCAACAAGTGTTCAGTACAGTGCAGCCGGTTGTTACGAAGTAAGTTTAACAACAACAAAAAGTGGTTTGTCTGGATCTACTGAAACTAAAACCTGTTTCATCACGGTCTTAGAAAATCCAAATGCTGATTTTGGAGCAACTGCAACTTTAATAGCTGTAGGAGATTCTATAGACTTCGATGATTTGAGTACAGGGATTTTAGACACTTGGACCTGGACATTCTCAGGAGCAGTAACGACCTCTTCTGCGGTCCAGAATCCAACAAGTATCAAGTACAATGCTGCAGGTTTGTTTGATGTGAGTTTAGAAGTAAGTAATGGAGGACAACAAGCCGATACAGAAACAAAAACTGCTTATATTGAAGTGATTGAAGCACCTAATGCAGATTTCTCAGCAGATGATGTGGAAATCACTGCAGGCGAATTGATCAACTTCACTGATTTAACTTCAGGTGCTGTAGATTCTTGGTTCTGGGATTTTGGTACTTCAGGGATCCCAACGTATTCTACTGATAGGAATCCAATGGGCGTTACGTTTGCAGATTCTGGATGTTATGAAATTTCTTTGACAGTATATTATATGGGCGATTTTGGCAATACCGAAACCAAAACTTGTTTTATTGATGTAACCGGGAATATTTCGATAGCCGAAACTTTAGAAAACACCATCACCTTATATCCTAACCCTACTAGCGATTACATCAATTTTAAAGGTGTGGGCAATGGCTTTAATTATGAAATGTACAATACCAATGGACAAATTGTAAGAAGTGGATTTGTAACAAACGAAGGATATGTTTTAGATGTTCAGGATTTAGAGTCTGGCAGCTATTTCTTAAGAGGATATGCGGGAGATGAGAATTTTGTGAAAGACATCGTGATTAATAAGTAAGAACAGAAAGCAAGCCAAAAGGCTTGCTTTTTTTAAAAATGATATACTAACCATGACACATACACCAGAAATAACCGAATATGCTTCTTATTATAAAGGAGTAATGGAATTGGTGGATACAGACAACATCATTCATACCTTAAAATCTGTACATGTAGAAACGCAAGATTTGTTAAGTTCTTTGACAGAGGAACAAGGCGTATTTCGTTATGCAGAAGGCAAATGGTCTATAAAGGATGTAATCCAGCATTGTATTGATTGTGAGCGTGTGTTTGCGTACAGAGCATTGAGAATTTCTAGAGGAGATACCAATGCCTTATCTGGCTTCGACCAAGATGAATGGGTTGCAAATACGAATGTGAGTAAGCGAACAATAGAAGAGTTGGCTAATGAAGCCTTTGTTGTTAGAAGCGGAACAATTGCCTTGTTCGAATCTTTTACCATTGATCAATTAATGTTGCTGGGTAATGCAAGTAACAATGCATTATCGGTACGTAGTATTGGATTTATTATTCCAGGACACGAGAGACACCATATTAACGTAATTAAGGAACGTTATCTATGAAAACGCGCTGCACTTGGCCGGGAGCAAATCCTTTGATGATAGCTTACCATGACGAGGAATGGGGAGTACCCCTGCGTGATGATAGTAAATGGTTTGAGTTTTTGGTTTTGGATGCATTCCAAGCCGGTTTGAGCTGGCAAACTGTACTTAACAAAAGAGAGAACTTTAGAGCCGCTTTCGACCAATTCGATTATACAGTCATTGCGAACTATTCTGATGAAAAACTGGATGTTTTAGGAAATGATACAGGTATTATTCGGAACAAATTAAAGATAAAAGCGACCAAAACGAATGCACAGGCATTTATGGAAATCCAACATGAGTTTGGAAGTTTCGATGCGTATATCTGGAAATTTACGGATGGGAAAACCATTGACAATGGACGCAAGACTATGGATGAGATTACTGTGAATTCTCCAGAATCGGATGCCATGACTAAAGATTTAAAAAAGCGAGGATTCAAATTTGTGGGATCTACCATCTGTTATGCGTTTATGCAAGCAGCAGGAATGGTAAACGATCACGTAACAGAATGCTTTAGATATAAAGAGATCAAAGGATAAGTGGTTTTATCCTTTGAAACAAAAAGCCCTGATTTTTAATTAAATCAGGGCTTTTTGTTTTTAATGAAATTTAAAAACAACACGTCTATTTCGAAGGTCTTCTAATTCTCGTGCTACAGGCCTTTGGTTTCCGCGATCTCTTAAATGTATTTTATTTTTATCTAAACCGAGGTTTACCAAATAATCCTTTATTCCTTGTGCCCTAACTGTACCAATACTATCTATGCGTTGGTTTGGTGTCGAATGTGGGTCTATGCAAGGATTGTAATAGATGCCAGCATTTGAAAGAAAGATGGTGTCTTGAGTGATGCTTTTTTTGGCATAACCAATTTGATCATTCAATTGCTCTTTGGTAAATTGCCCAAAGGAGATGAATGGAACCAGGATAAGGCTAAATAAGATCAGCTATTTCTCATAGTGAATCTGTATCCATTTTGGTACTTGGAATGCTGTAGGCAGCTTCGCGAATACCAATTAATGCTTTTTCAAAATCTGGCGCCATTGCATCTTCAAAAGAAACTAGAAGGCCAAAAATACGTCCTAAAGGATAATCCAAATCACCAGAACATCCCATAGTAACGAATGTTTTATTCCCTTGTTTTTCGAAATTCCAATAGCTGTACGATGCCATTGGGTTGGGATCGTAAAAGGTTAAGGTTGCACCCACCTTTTGGTTTTCTTCCAATTCGATCAGTTCCATGCTTCCTTTGCCGATTATTTCGCTTTCCCATTCGCGCAAAGCGCCAATTCCAGTTCCAGTAGTTTTAAATTCAGCATCTGGATCCATTTTCATCCAAGGTTCCCAGTTGTCCCAATTTTCGAAATTGGCTACTTGTTGGTACAAATCAGACTCGCTGGCATCTACCAATAAGCTGCGCTCTACCTTAAAATTGCTGGGCATAAACATGGCAGAAACCAGTAGGAGCCCTATAAAAATTAAAAGAGTGCGAAATATTCTTTTGATCATGAATGTGTTTTTTTTGATGGAATAAAATTAAACATTTAGCGCAAGGCAACCAATGCTTGCATTAATCCTTTTAAACCTTCGGTGGCTGTTGTTTGTAGGTGTGTAATGTTATTGGGGATATTTTGAATCCCGGGATCAATATAAAACGATTTGCAATTTTCTGGTATGTAATCCATCAAACTAGCGGCAGGGTACACTTGTAACGAAGTGCCAATTATCAATAATACATCGGCTGTATTGCAAATGGATATTGCTTCTTCTATCATAGGAACAGCTTCCCCAAACCACACAATATCGGGGCGTAATTGATTGCCATGAAGACAGGTGTCTCCTATGTTTAAATCATCTTGTAAAGGCAAAGTGCAACAAAAATTTTGCGTTCTAACACTGCGTAATTTCCCATGGAGGTGATACACGTTTTTAGAACCAGCTCTTTCGTGCAAATCGTCAACATTTTGGGTAATGATGGAAACCTTAAAATGCTGTTCTAATGCTTTCAGTCCTAAATGTGCCGCATTGGGCGCTACTTCTTTTAATTGTGCTCTGCGTTTGTTGTAAAAATCGAGCACTAATTTTGGGTTTTGCAAAAAACCTTCGGGACTGGCAACTTCTTCAATGCTATGTCCTTCCCAGAGACCATCTTGCCCTCTAAAGGTTGATATGCCACTTTCTGCACTGATTCCTGCTCCACTTAAAACAACGAGATGTTTCATCTTAAATTTTTTCGCAAAGAATTAATATTGGCTTGTCTTGCTTGTTGGTAGTCCCAAAAATATAATCAGATCCGCCATCTTTTAATTTTAATTTTTTGGCGAGTTGTGGAGCCGACATAGGATAATTTCGCGTACTAATATTTGCTTTTTTAGCCACCATTTTAGTTTTTACTTCTTTGGCATTACCTGTGGTAATGACTTTAAATCTCCTACCAGGAAAATCTGGGATGTCTTTATCTGCAGTAAACAAATGGCTATTGCTGTGTAATTTGGATATGGGGTATTGCCCACTCAAGAATGCAAATGCGCCTCCTTTTAATATAGAAGCATTTGGTTCGAATAAGTAAGCGGCTATTTCACCAAGTTTAAATGTAGGTTCTGTTGTTTCGTTCCAGAAAAAAGGAGCTTGAATGCTTTCTAAATTAACTGCTGCAAATTTAATAGGGGAGTTTGCGCTTTTGCGTAAAAGAAATAGCAATTCTTTGCACTCGTTTTTTAGTGAAACAATGTGAACTTCGGCAACATGTTTTAGAACGCGTAAACAAGCTGTTATATCCGCCATTGGTGCAGATTTCAGTAAAATGGTGTCGGATTTAGAAAATAGAAAATCTTGGTGTGCTACAATATCGGGCTCGCAATCTTGCAACTGAAATACCCGGTCTTGTTTCTCGTCTCTTCGGTGTGGATCCAAATAAATGCAAGTTGTTTTTTGTTCCAATTCCTCTAAGTGGGTAATACCATTGCAATGGAAAACCGAAATGTTTGTTGCAATGCGCGAAAAATTATGGATTGCTATTTCGCAAAGTTCCACTTGTCTTTCGCAATACGTAGCTGCTTCGAATTGCTGCGCCAAGGCCCAAGAATCAACTCCCGTTCCTCCAGTAATATCTATTAGGCTATCACCAGAAACCAATGAAGCTTTGTACATAGCAGTACTTTGCGATGAACATTGTTCGTATGCCAATCCTGTTGGAAAAATGAGCGTTTGCCCTTGGGCCCAGTTGGGCAATTTATTTTTGCCTTTTTGACGGTATTTTAATTGCTTACTAATCCATTGTATAGGTAAGTCTGGAAATTTGGGAGCCATCAAAGCAACTTTCTCTGGCGCATCATTTTGATGCTTTTCCAGAAAATCGAAAACCAATGGACTTAAGCTAGGAAGCATATTACTGCACCTGTTGAGTGAATACAAATTGCACCATATTGGCACCCATCTGCAATGCTTTTAATCGGGTTTCATCACTATCCTTATGTACTGCAAAGTCTTCCCAACCATCGCCTAAATCACTCTGGAAAGAGTAGTAGCAAACCATACGTCCTTCATAAAACAAACCAAAACCTTGTGCAGGTAATTCGTCATGCTCATGGATTTTTGGAGGCCCTTGATTGAAATCGAATTTTTGATGGTAAATAGGGTGGGAGAATGGCAACTCTATAAAATCCAATTCGGGAAACACTTTTTTTATTTGTGGTCTAATGTACTGATCTAGTCCATAATTATCATCGATATGCAAGAAACCACCACCTATTAAGTAATTGCGAAGGTTCTGTGTTTCATCATCAGAAAAAAGAACATTCCCGTGTCCCGTTAAATGTACTAGGGGATAGTTCCATAAACCAGGATCCCCAACATCAACAGTAGCAGACTCTTTTTTGAATTGGGTGTCAATTTCTTTGTTGCAAAAAGTAACCAAGTTAGTTAAGGAGCTGGGATTGGCATACCAATCGCCACCACCATTGTACTTTAACAAAGCTATTTCGTAGCTGCCTTGTGCAAATCCTAGAAATGAGCTTAAGGCCAAAGAAAGAAGAAAGATGTATTTTTTATTCATGGAATAGATTGCTGGTATGACAAGCGGTTATTGCTGCAGTTTCTGTGCGTAATCTGCTTTGGCCCAAATTTATGTAGGATATCTGGTTTGCTGCTGCTATTTCTAATTCTTTTGTGCTAAAATCTCCTTCGGGTCCAATGTAGATTTGAACCTGTTTTATTTCCTTGTCTAATTGATGGAATAGGTGAGCAGGTGGCTTTTCTTCGCAGTACGCCATAAAGCGTTGCCCTTCGAAAGTATCTTTAAATGTTTCGTTGATGGGTGTTATAGGATCTAGTTGGGGTAGGTAGGCTTTTTCTGATTGTTTCATGGCGCCTACAATAATCTTATGCAGTCTTTCGTGTTTGATGACCGTTCTTTCTGAATTCTGGCACAAAATAGGCGTAATGCGATCGACACCAATTTCAGTAGCTTTTTCTAAAAACCACTCAAAACGATCGATGTTTTTTGTTGGTGCAACCATTAGATGCAGATAATGCTTCCTTTTTTGAAATGTGTTTTTGGTTTCCAGAATTCGAAAGCTGACCTTTTTTTCGGCCATGATGGTGAATTCTATGGTATATATGGAGCCTTTCCCATCAACTACAAAAGCTTGGTCTCCAGTCTTTTTACGTAGTACTTTTGTGGCATGTTTGCTCTCGTCTTTATCCAAGTACAATTGGTCTAAATCGAGATTGGGAATGTAGAATATTTGCATGTCCAAAAATAGGTTGCTAAAGTTTGTAAAAAAAATAAATTGAATGCTTGTTCAATTTATTTTTTAGTGTATCTTTGTCGAAGATTAGTTCGGTTCTACGAACTATTTGATTAGAGTGTGGTTAATGGGTTAACCAGATAGGGGGCTTTGGGGAAAGCCCCCTATCGCTTTTTAGATACTTTTGTTTGAGTTCCACCACTCTTTCTTTTCTTGCCAAGATTTAAATTCATAAATTCATAAAATTATAAATTGAACACTTGTTCAATAGTTATTTTTGACATATATTTGTCAAAGATTAGTTCGGTTCTACGAGCTATTCGATTAGAGTGTGGTTAATGGGTTAACCAGATAGGGGACTTTGGGGAAAGTCCCCTATCGCTTTTTATATACTTTCGTTTCATCTCGTTTTACAATTATATTCTTCTTCCAATTCTTGGTTTACTAAGGAATAATACCAGTTTTCTGGAATTGGAAATACCCCCGTCTCTTTTTCGTACCACTGATTGTAATGTAGCACAGGTCCTGTATTTTTTATTTCTATAAAGCCCAAGGCTTTTGAAGGGATAT
>JBLHRE010000082.1:0-7891 GCA_047625765.1 Flavobacteriales bacterium | reverse complement strand
TGTGACAGGATCTTTTACCGTTGCAGCCAACGCAACAGGATCTACAAGAATGCGTGTCTCTATGAAATACAATGGAGCACAAACCTCTTGTGAAGCATTCACTTATGGGGAGGTAGAAGATTATACGGTTGTATTTGGAGAGCCTATACCTGAAGTTTGTGATGCACCAACTTCGACAGAAGTTTCTAATATAGGTGAGTCTACAGCTACATTTACTTGGGATGCTATGCCAAATACAGCTAGCTATACTGCCGAAATCAGAGCTGTAGGAGGCTCTTGGAGTTCGTATGCTACATCTGCTGCTGGAGTTTCTTATTCTGGATTAGCTGCCGAAACTTCGTATGAAGTGAGAGTAACAACGGTTTGTTCTGAAGGAAGTAGTGCAGCAAGTGCAATCGTTGCCTTTACAACATTAGAAGCTTCACCAGAACCAGTTACTTACTGTACATCTAGCGGGAGTAATTCTAGTGACGAGTGGATTGCTTCTGTAAGCATCGGTAGTGTAACGAACAACAGTGGAAATAACGGTGGATATGGAGACTTTACTGGAACCGTAATCTCTGCTTCTGTTGGAGGTAGTGTAAGCTTTACGTTGAAACCTGGTTTTACCAGTGGATTCTTTGGCCTGAGTACCTACCCGGAATACTGGAGAATTTTTGCGGACCTTAATAAAGATGGTGACTTTACCGATGCTGGCGAAATGGTTTATGATGCCGGCTTGAATTCTACAACGGATGTATCAGGGAGTTTCACTATTCCTACAGGCTCTGCGACCGGTGACACGAGATTGAGAGTATCGATGAAGTACAATGGCGCTTCTACATCATGTGAAACCTTTGGATATGGTGAAGTTGAAGATTATACCTTGAGTATTTCTAATTCGGCAAAAACAACATCTACACCTAGCCTTACAGCAAGACTATACCCTAACCCAGTTAATGATAAAATGAATATAGTCGGATTAAACAATGCTACCGTTCGTATTATGGATTTATCTGGTAGAGTGGTATTTTTCGAGAACGTTTCTGGCCCATCGCTGCACTTGTTTACTGAAGTATGGGAATCAGGTTTGTATATCGCTCAGATTATTGAAGGCGATAATAGTACACAAATTAAGTTTGTAGTTAATTAATAATAACAGCAATACCTCAATTGAAAAGGGCTTCCAAATTGGAGGCCCTTTTTTGTGCTTAGTATTATCCTGTAAATGTTAAAGCATTTTGATTGTGAGCTAAATGATATTTGCTATGCCGAGCATTATTGCAATTGTTTTCTTTAATACTTAACCCCAAACCATATTCGGGCGGGGATAAGGGTTCTTAATCGTTCCTTTTCGCTAAGCCAATGTAAGAAGCTTACCCATTTAACCTGTAAGCGCGGAATCAGCGGTAATGAGCCGCCAAAACCAGCAACACCTCCAGATGTAGGTGTTGCGCATTTCCGTTCTTCATATAGCCTTATTTCAGGCTAATTTTCTGTGCCTGCCAATTTTACTCTAATCAAAGCCTCCGTCCGACTATCGGAACAGCGATGTACCCCTTGATTATCCAAGTGTTAGGTGAATAGCGCTAACATAATTGTTGAGGATTTAAGTTGTCAACCAATTTTGCCATTCTCCCGAAAAAGGATACTACGGTGCTCATCCATTACTCCAATTCTATTTTTGTAGGATCTATACTCCTCTGATATTCTCCATTAGGAAAGGCAAGGCTCTAAAATAAAAAAAGCCGCAACATATACATGTTGCGGCTTTTTGTTTCTTTAGAAAACAGATTTATTCGTTTACCCCTTTAAGTGTTGAGTAATTGATTTTAAAGGCGCTTGCCTTTCTTAGTTCTTGTTTGATATCAGTAATGATACCCATCTTAACCTCTTTATCAGCTTTGATAGAATTGGTTAACAATGGACGTTCTCTTTCGTCTCTAGCTTCTCGTTCAGCGACAACAAATGCCGGTAAATCTTCGACATTAGCATAAGCATCGTTCAATTGAATACGAGACTCCGTACCAAATTGACCTGCTAAACGTCCTATTGGTTTCCCTACATAAATGTAGCTCACCAATGATTTACGTTCAAGCTTTGCAATTTCAGTAGCTTTTGGCTGACTGATTTTCACAAGCAATGTTGTTTCACGCATTACCGTAGTAACCATGAAAAAGAATAAAAGCATAAATACAATATCGGGCAATGATGCCGTAGATATTGCCGGTGTGCCACCGTCCTTATTTTTCTTAAACTTTGACATTATGATCCAATCTTTTTTGGTTCAGCTTCAGATATTTTCTGAGGATACATTTTACGAATCTCTTTCTTATCCGTTCTCACTAATTCGCTGTAATTTCTTCCAAACTGCTTTTGAGCCTCTTCATCACGCAATTCGCGGTATGCTGCAGCCAATTCATTTTGAACAGAAATGTACATATCATAGGATGTACCTCTATCGTTTTGCAAGGAGATAATTGCTTTTTGAGGGTTATCTGATGAGGACGGATCCTTACCATTATTGTTCAAAAACCTTTTAGCTCCTGCTCTCAATTGCGAAATATCCATAGGCTCTTCCTCTACAAGAAGTTGATCGAATGCGTTTACCAATACCGTATAGATGTTTTTCTCTCTAATTGGTGGTGGTGGCTCCAAAGGCTCCTCTTCAGGTGGCATCTCTGGAAGTTTACGCGCAATTCCTGTATCAACATCCATGGTAGTTGTTACCAAAAAGAAGATCAATAACAAGAAAGCAATATCAGCCATAGAGCCGGCATTAATTTCTGGTACTCCTCTTTTCTTCCTAGCCATTATTTCAACAGTTTAGATATTTCTGAATAAGCAATGGCCACAATAGCGCCAATTACCATAATATAAAATGCAATTAATCCTGCACCTGCTCTTTTCATTGCTGATTCACTCATATCGAAATCTGCAGAACCCATAAAATAAAGTTCATCGCCCGAAGCCAATAAATACGAGATAGCCAATATCGCAAGCAATCCTCCAATAGACATCAAGGCTTGCTTGATTTTCTCTGGGTGAGTGATATAATAACGAATTGGAAAAATCACCAACAAAACAACAGGAATCAGCAAGGACAAATAGCTAAACTGCAAGAATGAACCAGCATAGTCATCACCCACGAAGATCACAAGAGCTCCGAAGATCAAGGCTAAAACCATCATTGCAATAGCTATGTATTTTGCTATAACTCCAACTTTGCTTTCCATGATTGTTTCTTATTTAGAAGTCAATTCTTTTTTCACCATAATGTCTACCAAAGAGATAGAAGCATCTTCCATAGTGTTAACCAAGGTATCCACTTTTGCAACAATGTAATTGAAAAAGATTTGAAGGATAATAGCAGTAATCAAACCAAATACGGTTGTTAAAAGAGCTACTTTAATACCTCCTGCAACCAAAGATGGAGAAATATCTCCTGCCGCTTGGATAGAGTCAAATGCATCAATCATACCAATTACGGTTCCCATGAAACCAAGCATTGGTGCCAATGCTATAAACAAAGATATCCAAGAAACGCCTTTTTCTAACAATCCCATCTGTACAGAACCATAAGAAATAATAGATTTCTCTACCATCTCTACTCCTTCGCTAGCACGGTCTAGACCTTGATAGAAAATACTTGCAACTGGGCCTTTAGTGTTACGGCAAACTTCTTTTGCAGCATCAACGCCACCAGAGTTCATTGCTCCTTCGATGTCAGACAACAATTTGTCTGTGTTTGTTGTAGCAAGGTTCAAATAAATGATACGCTCGATACATAAAGCCAAACCTAGAATTAAGGTAACCAAAACGATACCCATAAATCCAGCACCACCTTCAATAAATTTTTGTTTCAAAACTTGGTGAAAAGATTGCTCAACAACTGGAGCTTCTTCTGCCTTTTTTGCTGCCTCAACAGGTGCTGCAACTTCTTCGGTAATGTCATCAGTTGTAGCTTGTTCTGCTGCTACCTCTGTTGCATCACCTTCTTGTGCATAAACCACATTGTTTGCTGCTCCAAAAGTCAACAAACCTGCGATAGTCAAAAGTGAAAGTACTTTCTTCATTTCTGTAATTGTTAGTTTACTTAGTTTCTATGTTAAAAATAATTGTTTGCAAATACCGCAGAGAGGAAGGGATTCGAACCCTCGAGACACTCACGCGTCCACACGCTTTCCAGGCGTGCGCCTTAAACCACTCGGCCACCTCTCTTTCAATCTACCATCAGAGGTGATTTTTCGAGTCGCCAAAGTACAAAAAATAATAGTCCACAAAAAAAATTATCCTATTGCCTTTAAATACTCAACTCTCCTCGCAATGGTCTGGAAAAATGAACCTTCAATTCTTCCTTGTTTTTTACATAAGTCAAAAGGTACATCAACTTTGTAATAGCTGCTTCAAAGGTAATATCAGCAGCACTAATTACTCCTAACTCCTTTAATCCTCTACTCGCTTCGTACCTTCCTTGATCTACTCCACCTCCTTGACACTGAGATACATTTGCAATAATCAATCCCTTTTTTATTCCGTCAGATATTGCTTCTAAAAACCATGGTGCTGTAGGTGCATTCCCTGCTCCATAGGTCTCTAAAACCAATGCTTGTAAATCAGGGATATTGATCATTGCACGCACTACTTCTTCTCTTATTCCTGGGAATAATTTCAAGGCAGCTACTCTATTGTCCATTCCATCGCGCACAATCAAAGGCAAAGATTCTGTTGGATATTCGATCTGTTTCTTCTGAAACTTCACGCGAACTCCAACATTTGCTAAAGCTGGATAGTTGAAAGAATGAAATGCATCGAAATGTTCGGCATTCGTTTTATGTGTTCTATTGCCTCTATATAATTGGTCTTCGAAAAGTAAACTAACCTCTGGTACAAGGGGTAAATCATCCTCGTAGGTTGCTGCAATTTCTACAGCGGTTATCAAATTCTCTTTGGCGTCTGTTCGTGTACTTCCAATGGGTAATTGCGAACCGGTAAAGACCACGGGCTTTTGTAAGTTTTCTAATAAATAACTCAATGCCGAAGCCGAATAAGACATGGTATCTGTTCCATGCAAGACCACAAATCCATCGTACTTATCGTAATTGAACTCTATAGTCTTGGCAATTCTCACCCAAACATCCGCATTCATATCCGATGAATCTATAGGGTTAAAAGAATTAACATCAACGGTACAAAAGATTCTTTTAAGCTCTGGTGCATGGGAAATTAAACCTTCGAAATCGCAGGCTTTTAGAGCCCCTGTTTCTGGATCTTCGACCATTCCAATGGTGCCACCAGTATATATAATAAGGATTGTTCTTTGCTGCATATTACATTCCAAATATTCGTTTCGAATTTTGTGTGGTTGCATAAGCCACTTCTTCTAAGCTACATTCTTTTAGCTCGGCTATTTTCTCCGCAATAAAGGTGATATACGAAGTTTCGTTGCGTTTGCCTCTGTATGGTACAGGCGCCAAATAGGGCGCATCTGTCTCCAACACTAAATGCTCCAATCCTACATAAGGCAACACCTTATCTAAGCCGCCATTTTTAAAAGTTACAACTCCTCCAATCCCTAAAACAAAACCTAATTTAATAGCTCTCTCGGCTTGTTCTAAATTGCCAGTAAAACAATGAAAAATGCCAGGAATTTCTGGCAAAGGTTCTGACTCCAAGACTTTAAAAATCTCATCAAACGCATCGCGGCAATGGATGACAAATGGGCGTTTTTTAGCAACTGCCAATTGAATTTGAAAACGAAAAGCGTCTTCTTGTTCTTTGACAAAGGTTTTATCCCAATACAGATCCATACCTATTTCGCCTACTGCACAAAAATCTCTTTTAATCCACCAATCTTCTACCAAGGCCAATTCTTCTTTGTAGTTCTCTTTTACCGAGCAAGGGTGTAAGCCCATCATGGCATGGCACTGCGTAGGATGTTTTGCTTCTAAATCGAGCATAGCATCAATACTAGAGCTATCGATATTGGGTAAAAATATTCTGCGCACGCCTTCATCAAAAGCGCGATGTAGCATGGTGGATCTATCGGCTTCAAATTCTGAAGCGTATAGATGTGTATGAGTGTCTGTATATATCACAGCGCAAATGTAGGGGAATTAATGTGCTAATTTGAAGATGTGATAATTAGAAAATTCAACTCTACAAACACCAAAGACCTCTATGTTTTCATGGCCTTAAGGTTTGGTTTTACCTGTAATTCTTAAAGTTGATGTCAAAACGTCCATCGGTTATTTCTAAAACGCTAGAGTCATTTGTATTGTAACCCGTAAACTCAAAAGTGCCAGAGGCTATATTATTTATAGTGTCAAATTTGTACCGATTCTATAATACGCACTGCGATAATTAACCGTAGTCCATTCATACATAGAACTTTCTAAATCAAACTCATCGGCAGTAAGATTATATGATTACAGTCTGAATTGAATTGCACGATCTTCCTCACATTGCCCTCCATTGAAATCAACTGACTCGAAAATAGAATCTCTATACACTAAGTAATATTCTCCATGCGCCCCTCCACATCCACCAGAAAAGTCTAGATCACGGACCGGCACAAAAAGCTCCCCGCTGATATAACAGCCAAAAGTATTGGCTCCCGTAAAAGTAATCGTTGGCATTACTTGGGTTTTGTCCTTTTTGCAAGAGGAAAATCCAATACTGAATAGCAAAAATTGTATTAAAAAAAAATGAGCCTTCCAATTAATAGTTTGGAATATTAAAATACATAAGATATTAGATTTAAGCAGAATCTTTTAAATTCCCAAATATGAGCTACAGCGATTTATGAATCTGCTGTTAAATAACAAGCTTCTATTTCTATGAAACTAATCTTCTAATTTCCTCGTTAATCAGATATTACTTTGCACATTGCAGTACCTTTTTGTGCGGATAAATAAGGAAACGAAAGCAAAAGGCAATGAACGCTATTTCGTACTTTTGCAAGAATTCGCCAAAAGCATAGAGAATGCATATGAATTTCGAAGCAGGACCATTATTACGACATATCGACAAGCCCGAGGATTTACGTGCATTGTCTGACGATAAACTAAAACAAGTTTGTCAGGAGCTACGTCAATACATTATTGATATTGTCTCGGTAAAAGGAGGACACTTTAGCGCTAGCCTAGGTGTTGTAGAACTTACTGTGGCTTTACATTATGTGTTTAATACTCCTGTCGATCAATTGGTTTGGGATGTTGGCCATCAAGCCTATGGGCATAAAATACTTACAGGTAGACGCGATAATTTCCATACCAACCGTATTTACAAAGGCCTAAGTGGTTTCCCTAAACGTACAGAAAGTGAATACGATACTTTTGGTGTTGGACATTCGAGCACCTCTATTGGAGCGGCTTTAGGAATGGCCATTGCTTCGAAAACCAAAGGTGAACTAGACAAACAACATATTGCAGTTATTGGTGATGGTTCGATGACCGCTGGAATGGCTTTTGAAGCCATGAATCATGCCGGTGCAGAAAACTCGAACTTATTGGTTGTTTTAAACGACAACTGCATGAGTATTGACCCCAATGTTGGGGCATTAAAAGAATACCTTACAGATATTACCACTTCGCACACCTATAATAAGGTAAAAGATGAAGTTTGGAATTTGTTGGGGAAAATCAGCAAGTTTGGACCGAATGCGCAAGCAATCGTTCAAAAGGTTGAAAGTGTTATAAAGTCGGCTTTGCTAAAACAAAGCAACTTATTTGAATCTTTAAATTTCAGATATTTTGGCCCAGTAGATGGCCACGATGTAGATCATTTGGCAAAAGTAATGGCTGATTTAAAAGACATTCCTGGCCCAAAGATTTTACATTGTATTACCCTAAAAGGAAAAGGATATAAACCTGCCGAGGATGGTGATAGTACCAAATGGCATGCCCCAGGT
>JBLHRE010000081.1:0-7949 GCA_047625765.1 Flavobacteriales bacterium | reverse complement strand
ACTTAAAGACATAAATAGCATAATTAACCCTGTTAAGGCTAAGTTTTTCATGATTAATGGTTTTGGTTATTTTACCGAATTTATAATTATTATTTGAAATAACCAAATTTCTACATAGATAATTATCGCTATGTCAGCGAGTTATGGCATTTTGTTATTTTTACATTTATAAAAAAGATTGGATATAGAGATTCTCGGGTTGAAAATGTTAGTACTGGAGGTATATTTATTTGGACTGTAGTATTTCGTAGATTAGCAGGAAAAACAAAAACGATTTCAATTATGAAAAAGATTAAAATTTTTGTGGCACTAGCCATTTCTGCAATTCTTTTTGCTTTTACTCTTGGCGAAGAAAAGGACATTGCCATTGGGACCAAAGCTCCTAAGGTGGATATGAAAATGACATCGATCAACGACAAGCCGGTTAGTTTAATGGATGTAAAACAAGACAATGGCTTATTGGTTATATTTTCTTGCAATACCTGCCCATTTGTAATTGGTTGGGAAGACCGATACAATGATTTAGCAAAATGGTGTGCCGACAACAAAGTAGGTATGGCGGTTATCAATTCGAACGAAGCAAAAAGAGATGGAGTAGATTCTAAAGATGAAATGAAAGTACATGCTACAGCTAAAGCGTATATGTTCCCTTATTTAGTAGATACGAATTCTGAACTAGCGAAAGCATTTGGAGCAACGGTAACTCCGCAAGCTTATTTGTTCGACAGCGATGCTAAGTTGGCTTACAAAGGGCTGATTGATGATAACATGAGAAATAGAGCAGAAGCAACACCACATTTAGCAAATGCCATGCAAGCAATGGTTAAGGGAGATAAAATAAGTGTAGCTAAAACGAATGCTCAAGGATGTAGCATTAAGAAAGTGAAATTATAATATTGAGAGAATCAAAAAATGAAAAGGGCTGTCTCTTAAAAAGAGGCAGCCCTTTTTTATTTGATAGTAACTTTCATCATTTTTCCACCTCGACCGACCATCCAGCCAATGCTGCCCGTGAAATCCATGGCGTAGAAGCCTTCTTTTTGTAACGGAACCCAAGAGTAGCCATCAAGACTAAATTCGCCTCCTGTGCGGCCAGAACTAATGTATACGGGCTGCTTATTCCATTCTGCCGTAGCAACGCACGATCGGTAACCATTTAATGCTCCTTTTGGCAGTAATTCCCATGTTTCTCCTCCATCAATGGTAATGGCTGCATTAGAATCATTTCTGGTGCTATCCACATAATCTCCACCAACAGCAATTCCCATTAAATCATCAGAAAAGGCCATCGAAAATACTCCGGCACCACTTGCCGAACGTAATGGAATGGGGGTGCTTTTCCAGTTGTCTCCGAAATCTTCTGTTTTAAACAAACGGCAATAAGGTCCTCCGCCTGTTGCAAACCAAGCCTTATCTCCTCGCAAAACCAAACCAGAACCACTAGCGGCATAGCCAGCTTCGCCTTCCAAAGGAATCAATGCTTTACTGCCTACTCGTTGCCAGCCGGTTCCATTAGAGGTTCTCATTACAAATAAAAGTCCGCTAAACGGATCTCCAAATAACATCCCTTTCTCTTTGGATTCGAAATCCATACCGTCCATAAAAATATCGGGAGAAGTATTGTTAAACAAAACATACCAAACGCCTCCGCCATCATCGGTACGGTAAATTCTTCCAGGGGTTCCCGCTGTTATTGTAATAGCAGTATTTTCATCAAAAGCATGAATGTCTCTTAAGTCTAATTCCTCTGCGCCAGGTATAGGGATTTGTTTCCAAGTCATCCCTCCATCAAGGCTTTTTAAAACTTTCCCGTGCGTACCACTTGCCCAGATAATGTTTTCATTAACCACAGAAATCCCTCTTAAATGTTCGCCATAAGGGCGCTTAATTTCAGAAAATTGAAATTCAGGGCCTTTATCTGAGCAAGAAATCAGACAGCATGCTAAGATCAGAATTGATAAAAAGTGTTTCATTTTAATTTGAGTTTAAAGCTTTGAATTTCCATTCGTAAAAAAAAAGCATTGCCAAAATACCGTATTCTATAATTAGGATGCCCCAATGCAGGTAAAATGGATCTTGACCGTAGCCAAAATAACTTAGTCCTATTAATGCAGACCAAGCAATTGGGAAACGAAAATTAGTAAATAAGCACAAAGGTATTAATGGCAAAATGTACCAAGGGTGTACAATAGAAGCGAATATTAAATACACCGAAAATACAGCTAGAAAAGAAAGCATTAAAGCTTGAATCGATTTGTTGCGATTCTTTATGGCCAAGAACATAACAAGGGCGAAAATGCATACAGAAGATAGTTGACCGATCACCGCAATGGTGTTGTATCCTGTTATCCAAAATCCTATCTCCCTAAAAATAAAATAGAAGCTTGCATTGAATTCGAAGGTTTGAAAATAGAGTCTTATGCTTTGAAAAAAATGAAGCGCTAATTCTGGCTGAATCAAAAACTCACGAAAGAATAAAAGTAATGAGAATCCCAATACAGAAAAGAACTTTAGCCTTGCCGAGATACTTTCTTTAAACAAGAAAAAGGGTAGAATTAAAAGGGGTAATAATTTAGCGGCAACCCCAAATGACATAAACAGCCCAGCTTTTGCGAATTCCCCTGTTTCCCATGCCCAAACCCCTGCCAATAAAAAGAAAATAAAGAATACTTCTAAATGTAAGTTTCCCGAAAACTCAATTAACACTAAAGGGTTTAAGGCATATAGCCACACTTTAGAAGGGCTGAATTTCCAATGTTTCAGTAATTTCTGTAGCAGTATTATCGATCCAATATCAGCTAATACCACTGGAATTTTCATAATAACAATTGCACCATAAATGTTAGTTGGAAAAATTGCTGCTCCTAATCTAAAAATCCATTGGCAAAAAGGTGGGTAAACGCTGTAATAGTCTGGCGAATTTAATCCTTGATACATCTCCAGGCTTAATCCTTCGAAATTAGCGAGGTCAATCTCGCTGGGTAATAATTCAAAAGGACTGACGCCTGAATTAGTTAGTGTTCCATCCCAGAAAAAGCGAAAATAATCATCTGTTAATACAGGAAGTGCGAACAGTAACAAAACCCTAAACCCAATACTAGCAGACCACAATAATCTACTAGAAATACTTTCTATATTTTTGATTTGGAAAAAATAAAGGCAAAATAGAAATGCTAGAATCCAGAATGGCAAATTGCTACGTTCTACAAAGTAGCCAAAATAGGTCAAGCCCATTCCGCTTATCAAAAAGGAAAGTATGATCAGCCAATACTTTTTCATCCAATGGATTTTTTTCGCTTTTTGGTTAAAAGACTAAACACCACTCCTAAGATCACCAGTAACATTCCAATAATGCTTTGCCAAGAATATGTTTCTCCAAAGAATACAAATCCAAAGAATAGGGCGTAGAATAAACCTAGATATCTAACACTTGACACTTTTGCGATCCGTTCGCTTTGCAATGCCTTGGTCATTCTGATTTGAGCAATTTGCGTAAAAACGCCAATTCCTAAAATATACAGCCAATCATAACCTGTTGGCATTACCCAGTTCATAGCAGAATAAACACCCGTTATAGGTAGGCCGATTAAAGGAAAGTACAAGACCACAACATAGGGGTGGTCTGTAGATTTTAGCATACGAATGCAATTGTAAGCGAGGCCAGAAAAAATGGCTCCACCTAGTCCAAAGCAAAACATCAATAAGGAGATGTTGCTGTCAAATCCTTTTACAACAATTACCCCCACAAATGAGATGGCGAAAAACAACCATTGGCTTGATTTTACTTTTTCAGATAGCAAAGTAATACCAAATAGGCTGGTGAAAAGCGGAGATAAGTACTGAATAGTTACTGCCGATGCCATGGGCATATTTTGCAATGTTATAAAAAACATGGTAAGTGCAGTAATGCCAAAAACACCTCTAAGAATTAATACTTTTTTATTGTTTCCGAAAATAGAAACCTTGGCTTTTCGCAGTAAATAGAGCGTAATAATAAGAGAGATTAGGCATCGAAAAAAGACCAGTTCCAATGCAGGAATATGTGGTACAAATTTCACCAACAAGTTCATCAAAGAGAAGAAAATGGAAGCAGTAATCATTTGTTTTACTCCTTCGCTCATCGTTTTTTTCTAAATCTAGATTGATCTGATAATCCTACCATATGCTTGAATCCCAATTGCCCTAGGGGCTCTTTTTGGCGTTTGTCTTTAGTGTAAACCCAAAAGGCAATAACACATACAGGTGCTAAGGCTACTAATAGTAGTTGACTAAATTCTGACATCAATATACTTTTTCGCCTTTATCCAACCAAAATCCCCAAATACGATTGTAGGCATGGACTTTTTCTGTTTTGACACCAGAAGGATCTACCAAATCGTGATCTTGGTTTTTCCATTCGAAAACACCACCGTACAAATTGTACACTTCTTTAAACCCCGCATCTTCCAATTTAAGGGCAATGTTCTCGCTTCGTTTACCCACAGAACAATAAACAATTACTGGTTTTTCTTTGTCAAGATGTTCGGTTCGCGTGATATCAAAATCAGTATAACCAACCCAGCAAGCGCCAGAAATATGACTGACATCAAATTCATTTTGTTCTCTAGAATCTACAAACTGCGCAGTGTTGAAAAGTAATTCTGCTTTTTCTATTGTAATTTCTTTGGCTGTATGGTTCAACAAAGCATCCAACATTTTAGAATAAAGTGAACTAGATATCTGTGAAAATCCCAGTTTAGATAGGAACATGAGCAATAAGATTAAGTGCAATCGTTTCATGTTTCAAAGTTAATAGAAATGCTGCTTAATTGTTGATTTGCTAATCAGAATTGAAATCATAGAATAGAGTAGATTTACTGCTGATGCGAATTCTGTTTTACACCTTATTGTTTTGCTCCTTTTTTTGGCAAGCCAACGCGCAAGATACTTTGCGAGTAGACTTTAGTATGGAGGGTGGTGCGGTAGAGTTTGACACCAGTTTGGTTCTATCAGGTAATTGTAAACAGTGCGCAATTTATTACACTTTAGATGGTAATATTCCTACCAGGCGATCTATCAGATATAGGGAGCCTATTCGCATAATCCAAAACACAGTGGTTCGTGCCAATGTGTATACCCAAGGCGTTTATAGTGCAACTTTCACCAGAACCTTCCTTTTTGATGCTGAGCATCAATTACCAGTACTGTGTTTAAGTACTCCGCCAGATTTACTGTTCGACACAAAGAATGGCCTATATATGTTGGGCGAAAACGCCAAAAAAGAAGAACCCAATTGGGGTGCCAATTTTTGGAGTAAAAAAGAAATACAGACGTCCTTTGAATATTATGTTGATGGCAAAAATGTACTGAATCAAATTACAGGGCTTAAAATGTTTGGCGGATTTAGTCGCAGTTTACCACAGAAATCATTTTCTATCCATGCCAGAAGCGTTTATGGTCCATCAAAATTAAAATTCCCATTCTTTCAAGACAGCTCGGTTAAGGAATTCAAGAAAGTTGTGCTTAGAAATGGGGGCAGCGATTGGGGTTTGGCGTATTTCAGAGATGTACTAATGACTGATTTGATGAAAGAATCAGGACTGGATGTGCAAGCTTCTCAACCATGCATAGTCTATATCAATGGTGAATATTGGGGCCTTTATTTTATTCGCGAAAAAGTGGGGAAGCATTTCCTGAAAGACCATCATCCCGAAATAAAAACAAAGCAACTGGATTTGTTGGAAAAGGATGTTTGGGTTGTGGAGGGGAACCGCAAGCATTACCAACGTATGTTGGATTATATGGAAAGCAATGATTTGTCTGATAACAAACATTATCAGCAGGTTTCGAAATGGATGGATGTAGATAATTTTGTAAGCTACATGGCTACAGAAATCTATTACGATAATATTGATGCAGGAGGAAATATTAAATACTGGCGCTGCCAGAATGATACCTGCAAATGGCGCTGGATTTTGTACGATACAGATTTTGGTTTCGGCAAGCATAATAGAAAAGCCTACGCTTTAAATAGCCTCGATAGACATACAGAAATCGAGGGACCTTCATGGCCCAATCCACCTTGGTCTACATTTATGTTGGGATCATTATTGCAAAACGAGGCGTTCAAAATAATGTTTGTAAACCGCATGGCGGATTATATCAATACCATTTGGAAACCAGGGTATGTTGACGAACGTATTGACTATTTCGTAAATCTGTTGGATGCAGAAATGCCAAGACACACCAAACGTTGGAAAAGACGCTACACCACTTGGCAGAAAAACGTAGGTATTGTTCGAGAGTTTGGAGCGAAAAGACCAGGATATATGAGAGGTTTTATTTCTGATTATTTTAAAACTGATAGTTCTTACACCGTTAATTTCAAGGCAAAAGGGACAAAACTATTGATCAATAATAGCATAGCGGTCGATAGTACTTGGACAGGTGTTTATTTTCAAAACAACCCTATTCGAGTATCTTTTATGTTAGATCAAGAGTATCAATTCGTTCAATGGTCGCACGGAGAAAAAGATCCAGTTTTGTATTTTACGGCCAATGCTGATACAAGCATTTATCCATTGATTGAAAGGAAGCCTTCGGGTAAGTCGGCAAATCAAATTATTATCAATAAAGTAGCGCCAAAAGGAAAAGAAAAACTGGGTGATTGGTTGGCTATTTACAATCGATCGAATGTTTCTTGGGATCTAGGGAATTGGACTTTTTACGATGATAAAAACGCCTTTAATTTCCCTGAAGATTGCAAACTAGACAGCAATCAGTTCTTGTATTTGGTAAAAGACAGTAGTCGATTTAAAATTGCAAATCCTCATTCACGTTTCCTACAAATTCCATTCGGTTTGAATTCAAAATCGGAACGACTACTACTAGTGGATAGAGAAAGCTTGCCCGTAGATTCGGTTCGATATCACATTACCAATAACAAAACGTATTGGACACGATACAGCTTGTCGGACAGTACCTTGTCTTGGCATTTTAGTGACAATGCCGATGCAAAAGAATTACTAGTATTTGGTATTTCAGAAAATAATAAAGTGCAACCAATTGGTCTAAAGCCTTATTTGATTTGGGTTGGAGGGATGTTGGTGTTGTTGGGATTGGGGTATTTGCTAACAAAAGAGCCCCCCAAAATCTGGAAATAAGCATCTTATCATTTTGTATATATTGCAGAAAGAATGCTGACAACCAATATGTTCCGAATAATAATACTCTTCTTTTTTATATCCTCATCTATTCTAGGACAAGGGTATGGGCCAAATACAGTAATTAATCCCAGTTTTGAAGAGGTGGTTGCTTGTCCTTTTCAATTAGGCCAAATTGCCTTTGCTTCTCCATGGGGGAGTTACGGAGTTACAGCTGATTTGTACAGCACCTGCGCAGGAGCCAATTGCCCAAATTTTACAGCGCCATATGTCTGTGTGCCAACAAATACCTATGGTTCAGAAAATCCAATAAGAGGCAACAATTATGCAGGTTGTTTTTTTGCTAAAGACGGAGATATAGGAAGAAGTTATTTGGTTTCTCAATTGCGATGGCCTTTAGTAAAAGGGAAAACGTATAGGGTTAAGCTTTTTGTTAGCCTTGCAGAAGAATCTAATGTTGCCATTGACCAAATAGGAGCATTTTTCTCGGAAAACAGAGTTGAAGCAGGCCCCTCCACACAAATTTATGCCGAACCACAAGTGCGTTCCGATAGTATTATAAACCAACAAAATGGTTGGACAGAAATTCAAAATGAATTTATTGCAGAGGGTAATGAACGTTTTCTAACCATAGGTGCTTTTATTTCTGCCACAAGCACACAATATGAAGTTGTAAATGATACCTCTGGAGGGATCATGAGTTACTATTATATTGATAGTGTATCGGTTCAACAATATTACCCACCACAACCAGGTGGGCCTCCTAATCAAAGCGTCTGTGAAGGCGAATCGATAACATTATCTGCG
>JBLHRE010000080.1:0-7950 GCA_047625765.1 Flavobacteriales bacterium | reverse complement strand
CTAGAGCCTGTAGAGCCAGATTTAAAAACCTCTGATGAGGTCGAGATTGAAGGAGTTGAGTCTATTGACTAAAGTCACCGACTTATTTATTATTGAAAAGGGTCAGTAATGCTGGCCCTTTTTTGATGGTAAACAATTAAAAATGTATTGTTCCTGGTAATAAATGAAAACAGCAAAATCCTATCTTCGAAAACTAAAATCAATCTATTTATAATGTTCATCGATTTCCTGCGTAGATTTAAATTGAGTTTTGAGGTTTATAATTTTTTCCAAAAAAAGCCCTGACTTACAATCTACCCTTATACAAGAAATATGGTATCCGTAAGAAGTATTATTCTTCGGTGTCTGCTCAGGATTTCAAACACCTTAAAGAAGACCTTAACTGGTTAGATAGGGGTGATTGGGTTGCAATTTTACCGAAAGATGAAACATTCAAAAGCTTGCCCGTAGCTTTTCAAGAGTCCATATTAAACTGGTCGGATAAGGGGTATGCGATCTTGGATGGTTACTTTAGTCCATCCCAAATAGATGCCCTTAATCAATCAGTTGATTTGTTGGTGAAATCGAGTAAAGCTGATTGGAGAAATGGCAATAAAATAATGTTTGCCATCCATCAGTCTAAGACCTTATTTGAAATTGGATCAGATTCAGATTTGGCTGCAATTTTAGCTTTACTCTTGGGGAAGCCAGTGGATTTATTTCAAAGTATTAATTTTCTTACGTGCAGCCAGCAGAGAACACATTCAAACGCAGTCTATATGAGCACTTTTTCAAAGGGTAATATGATTGCTTGTTGTATTGCCTAGAGGGCAATAAAAAAGGCAGTGAAGAGCTTCATTATTACTCCAGAGGCGCTATTTGTTACCACGAAATCAGCCAAAGACTTACTTTAAAGAAGCCATTTGCCCTTTCCTTTTAATCGGGAAGCTTAAATTAAGGCTTGTAGATAAATCCTATCAAATTATCTCAAGGGCCGTAAAAAATACAAACCATTAGTTTATTACCACTATTTGTTGGTTTCTAAAGCATTTGCCCACCTATGTCAATAGCTCGTTCATGTTCTTTTTGAATATCTGCTAAGCACCAATAACAGAATACAGATTAGGCCTTTTCTTTAGGAACAACATCCTGAGGACTTAATCCCAACTCAAATTCAGCGATATTAAAGCCTACATAAAAGGGCTGGTATTAAATATTTTAGCACACCATGAAGTAGCTTCTTCGATGTTCGAGACATTGTAAATGGTGGTTCTTAATCCTAACATTATATTTTTTTTAAGTTTTATAAATTAAGATATAATAGCAGCCTTAATCCAAAAACAATAAATCATGCTTAAAATAATTTCTATTATGGGCCTTGTTTTCCTGGGTCTATTTACAAATGCACAAGTAAATGGTTTCAAGCATCAATAGGGGTAGCCATTCCTCAGTAGTATTCGGTAACTATGGCTAATGAAGCATTTGATGGGAATGTGCCAGATTTTTTGCTTACCTATTCAATAGGGGCGTATTTCCCATTAAAATAATCGGGTTATTTGGTTTTAGAAGAAGAAGAGACGGACGAATTAATGGCACCCATCTCTTGAGGTGTTAAATAGCGCCATTTCCCGACTGCCACATCCAGTTTAACGTTCATGATGCGAACACGTTTAAGCTTCGTTACATTGTATCCTAGGTACTCGCACATGCGTCTAATTTGACGGTTGAGTCCTTCGGTTAAGACGATTTTAAAAGTGTTTTTACCAATAGCATCAACCTTACATTTCTTAGTTTTTGTGCCTAGCATTGGTATACCATTGGCCATTTTGTCTATAAAGTACGGGGTAATAGCTTTGCTTACCGTTACAATGTATTCTTTTTCGTGGTTGTTCTTAGATCTAAGAACCTTGTTTACCATATCACCATCATTGGTCAAAAAAATCAATCCTTCGCTGGGTTTGTCCAACCTGCCAATAGGAAAAATTCTTTTTTTGTAACCAATAAAGTCAATAATATTGTTGCGTTCGCCTTCGGTATCTGTGGTGCAAACAATTCCTACAGGCTTGTTAAAGGCCATGTAAATAAAATCTTTTTGTTGTTCTTTTCCGGGAACGCGAATCAATTTTCCGTCAATATGAATCTTGTCTCCAGGAGCAACTTTAGCACCCATTTCGGGTATGTCTCCATTTATAGAGACTCTTCCTTCTTGCATAATTCTGTCTGCTTCTCTTCGAGAGCAGTAGCCAGATTCGCTTAAAAATTTATTTAGACGCATCATTAATCCTTTCTGTATTGGCTTGATATTTCAAACACTTTTTCTAGAATTGATTTTTCTATTTCATCGAATTCTAAATTGCGTCTTTCAAAAACTTTTTGTGCTACTTCAAATGCTTTTCTGGTAGCATATGTTGTAAACCCTTGTGCACCTCCCCAAGAAAAGGAAGGGACAAAGTTACGTGGGAAACCACTACCAAATATATTTGCGCTTACGCCAATTACGGTGCCTGTGTTAAACATGGTATTGATTCCACATTTAGAATGATCGCCCATAATTAAGCCACAAAACTGTAATTCGGTATTTATAAAACGCCCAGCTGGGTAGTTCCATAGTTTAACATCAGCGTAGTTATTCTTTAAGTTCGAATTATTACTATCGGCTCCAATATTACACCATTCGCCAATAACAGAATTACCCAAAAAGCCATCGTGCCCTTTGTTCGAATAGCCTTGTATTACACAATTATTAACTTCTCCACCAACTTTAGAGTGCGGCCCTATGGTGGTAGGCCCGTATATTTTGGAGCCTAATTTTAAAGTAGAATTTTCGCACAACACAAAAGGACTTCTAATTAAGCTACCCTCCATTATTTCGGTATTTTTACCGATGTAAATTGGACCAGAATTTGTGTTAAAAGTGGCACATTCGGCTTTCGCTCCTTCTTCAATAAAAATTTCGCCATCGCCAATAATGGTATTGGTATTACTTAAAGAACCAGATTTACGTCCTTTGGTAATTAAGTCAAAATCGAACCGAATAGCTTCACCGTTTTTGCTGAAAATATCCCAAGGGTTTTTAACGGCTAACACCGATCCTTCAAATTGTATTTTATTCCAATTGCTAAAATCGCTAATAGGAGCATCAGAAGTATAGGCAATAAGCTCATCATCCAAACATAAAAAGGATTTATCGGTAAGTGACTTTATGGCTTTGGAGAGTTCTAGTGTTGGGCATATAGAACCATTGATATAGGTGTTTGTTTCTTTGGTGATTAAGGGGAACTTGGCTTGCAAATAGTCGGCCGTTAGGTAGGTGCAATTCGTATCTAATTGCTTATCCCACTTTTCCTTAATCGTTAGAATACCTATTCTTAAAGCAGCAATAGGTCGTGTATATGTTAAGGGCAATAAATTGTTTCTGTCAATCGAATTTTCGAAAATAATGTAATTCATCTGATAGGTATTTAAAAGCCAAAAGTAACATTACTAATTATGTTTTAAGCATAAAAAAACCCCGACCTAAGGTCAGGGTTATTTATATGTTAACTAAACAATTGAAACAATTGCTTATTTTTTGAATTTCGCGTAACGGTTACGGAACTTATCAACACGTCCTGCAGTATCAACCAATTTCATTTTACCTGTGTAAAATGGGTGAGAAGCAGAAGATATTTCCAATTTGATCAAAGGATACTGTGTTCCTTCTAGTTCAATTGTATCTCTTGTGTTAGCGCAAGAACGAGTAATCCATGTCTCCTCATTAGACATATCTTTAAACGCTACTAGTCTGTATGTATCTGGATGAATTCCTTTTTTCATGACTCTAAACTTAATTTTTTCGGACGGCAAATATACGTAAGTATTCTCTAGAACCAAACACTTTTTAAGTAGTTTTTATAAAAAAAAAGTCATTAAAAACTGTTGTTGTCTATAGCCTAATGTATTTAGGCTGCTGCAAAGATACTTTTATTGGATAATGCACCTAATTTTAGTGCACTTATGAAATAAAGATGATCAATGGGCGTATATAGAATATCTTATATTTGGCGCCTAAATAAAAAATTTTGAAAAAAGCTCTTCTATTATTAATACCTATCCTTTTGATGTTTGCATGTAAAAAGGATTTGATCTTTGATAATTCATCTGATTTACGCTTGTCTTTTTCTACCGATACGGTTCTGTTTGATACCGTATTTACTACGGTAGGATCTAGTACTAGAAAGTTTACGGTAAGAAATAGGAGCAAGGATGCCGTTAAAATCGATTATATTGGAGTGGCTACAGGTTCTAGCTCTAAATTTAGATTAAACATTGATGGTGTTGGCGCTAAAGAATTAGAAGATATTGAAATTGAAGGCGGAGACAGCATTTTCATTTTTGTGGATGTAACCTTAGATCCCAATAATACCAACAACCCTTTAGTGATTACAGATTCGATATTATTTATGTTTAATAATGTCGAGCAAAATGTAAAGTTGATAGCATGGGGACAGGACGCCTATTTTTACGCGCCAGATCCGGGCAGTAGTTTTTACATTTTCGATTGTGCAACAACGCTACAATCCGACAAACCACATGTCTTTTTCGGATATGCAGCAGTGGACTCTACCTGTGAACTAATAATAAACGCGGGAGCTCAATTGCACTTTCATGGCCCCAATTCGGGAATGTTAATTTATACCCAAGGATCTTTAAAAGTTAATGGAGAGTTGGATAATGAGGTGGTTTTTCAAAGCGATAGATTGGAGCCTTATTTCGAAAACTTACCAGGGCAATGGGGGAGAGTTTGGCTTTTTGCCGGAAGTGTTGACAACGAAATCAATTATGCCATTATAAAAAATGCGACTATCGGAATTCAGTGCGATACCATAGGAAATGCCAATCCAACCTTAAAAATAAGGAATTCGGTTATTCGGAATTCTTCTGCAATAGGCCTGTTTGGACAAGGAACACATATCGAAGCAGAAAACCTTTTAATAAACAATTCTGGACAGCACGATTTGGTGTTGAATATTGGAGGTTCTTATAGTTTTAAGCATTGTACTATGGGTAATTATTGGAACTATGGTATCAGGAGTACACCTTCTGTAGTTGTTAATAATTGGTACGAAGATTTTCAAGGCAATGTTCAGTTACGTGATTTAACCAATGCCTACTTTGGCAATTGCATTATTTATGGTCGCGAAGAAAATGAATTGGCATTGGTCGAAGAGACGGGTGCCGATTTCAATATATTTTTTGAAAACACTATAATTAAATCTGATGATGAAGATGTTGACTTTAGCGATCCAACACGCTTTTCAAATATCAAACTGAACCAGAATCCAAAATTCATCAATCCACAAGAAGGTATTTATCTGTTAGACACTTTATCGGTTGCTAAAGATGCTGGAATAAACGCTTTGGCAGTAGAGATACCCTTCGACCTTAAAGGCGATAGTAGGGCTTCAGACGCTGCTCCAGATCTAGGTTGTTACGAAAGGGTGGAGTAAATTATAATTCCAACAAAAACTCAATAGTATCCACCCCATCGGCATAATCCCAAAGGGCTGGTTCTTGGGTTTTACCAAATGGAATTTCATTTTCAATAATTCCTCCAGATGCCACTATACATTGAAGGTGATCTGCATTTTTAACCAATTCCTTTTTTAATACTTCTATGTGGGTATAGGTTTCATAGAAAAGAGCACCTATTGGAGATGTAAAAGAACTGTCCTCTTTCATTACGATAAATCCATTATCTCGTAATTTAAACTGACTCATCATAAATACGGCTTTATTGTAGTCGTAATTGTTCTCGTATTTTTTGTGTTCAATAATGTCTTTATAGTGAAATAAGCCTAAGAAAACGGGCTCTAAATTATAATCTTCTGGAATATATATTTTAGAAACATTTCTACAGCCCAAGCCATAATAACGGAACACATCTTCGCCAAGGGCCTTAAGCTCTTCTGGTGTTTCGTTACCTGTAATAATAGCGATAGAATTTCTGTTTTTTCTGATGATATTTGGTTGCTGCCCAAAGTAGTATTCGAAATAACGGGCAGAGTTACCAGATCCTGTTGCGATAACCGCATCATAATCATTAAGGTTTCCTTCGGTGATTTCAATGCGGTCTTTAAATTCTGGCGCAATAACTTGAAGCAATTGCAACAAGAAAAACATTAATGCATGATCCTTTTTGCTCAGTTTTATTTGCAATTTGTGACCAGAAATTAACACGCTTACAACATCATGGAATCCTACAAGAGGAATATTTCCAGCTGCAATCATCCCAATCGTCTTGGTTTTTTTTACAGACTCCAAATCATACTTAGACAACCACGCATCAAAAGATTTTTGGTCTAGACAATTTGCCCAAGCAGAAATGGCATGGGTAACATTAGATTTTGTGAACCATCCATTACTTTCTACCGCCCTATTCACTAGCTCAGAAAAGGCATCGAAAAAATCTTTGTTTAATGCGCTATCCCCTTTAATTGGGGGCTTAGAAGTAAATTGATTTAAAAATTCTCCTAACTTAAAAAAGGCCTCGGCTCTTTTTGTGAAATCCATTTTTGAAAGCTCAATTATTATCTATCTTTGATGCTACAAAAGTAGGAATATTAAACATAGCTAATATGGCAATCAAGATAACAGACGAGTGTATTAATTGTGGGGCCTGTGAGCCGGAATGCCCAAATAATGCGATCTATGAAGGTGGTGAAGAGTGGAGATTTGCAGACGGTACAGGTTTAAAAGGTAAAGTGAATCCAAAAAATGGTGGTGAGTTTGAAGCAGATGCGGCACAAGAACCAACAGATTATGACGTTTATTACATTGTAACAGATAAATGCACAGAGTGTATTGGTTTTCACGAAGAGCCACAATGTGCTGCAGTATGTCCTGTAGACTGCTGTGTTCCTGATGAGGACAATGTGGAATCTGAAGAATCGTTATTGCAGAAAAAAGAATTCTTACATCTTTAAGAATTACTAGTATGATATTTGAAAGCCGTATTTCATCCCAATAAAGAATGAAAACGGCTTTTTTTATGAAGCTATATTACCAACAAAATTAATGAATAAAATTATTTCCTTTTTATTTATACTACTTTGTAGTCAAACGAACGCCCAAATCGCTTCAAAGGCTGAAATGGTTTGGCATGAGGATTCTTTGGTTATACTGTCTAATAAGATTTTGGCTGGTGAATCTGACAGTGTTCGCATATTGGCCAATTCTCAATTCCATAGTCTACTTAAACAAGCCTTGTCTTTCGATAATGCTATTGAGTATCCATTTTCTAAACTGCCCGCAATCTCTAAATTAGAAGATGCAGACAAAAATTTTAAAATACTTAATTGGTCGTTGCGCTTTGACGATGGTCGGTTTAAGTATTTCGCATTTATGCTTTACAGAACAAAAGAAGGTGTTACAATGCAGGAATGGATAGATACCTCTGTGGAAACCAGAGAGTTTCCAGATCAAGAAGTTTTTGGTAATGATAATTGGTATGGCGCTTATTACTATAAGTTGATAGAGAAAAAAAACAAACTTAAAAAGAGACAATACCTATTGTTAGGTTGGGATGGTTACGAGTTCGATTCCAATCAAAAAATCATAGAAGTTTTAAATATTGATAAAGAAGGTATCGTGACTTTTGGAGCTCCAATTTTGGAAATTAAAGAAGAAACCAAACACCGTTTTTTCTTGAGGTTTAAAGAGGATGCAGTGGTTACCTTAAGATATTTTGAGGAGCAGCAGCAAATAGTTTTCGATCATTTAATACCTATGCAGCGCATAATGGAAGGTGTTTATCAGTTTTATGTTAGCGATTTTAGTTACGATGGATTTCAGTTTTCTAATTGGAAATGGGAGTTCGTTGAACAAATTGATGCTCGAAATCAAAATGATAATACTAAGAAACCAAAGAAAATAGAAAAAAGATTGTTTCGAGATTAACGACAATAACCTTTTTATTCCCAGCTATTTTAA
>JBLHRE010000079.1:0-8269 GCA_047625765.1 Flavobacteriales bacterium | reverse complement strand
AAAGGGGCAAAGAAGAACGTGTTGCTATACAAATTTTGAGGCCCAGCGTATTGGGTGGTAACATCTTTGAAAAGTCACCTTTCTTTATCTCCAGTTATATGGTGTATTACCTTTTAGGGAAGTTTTTTTACAAGACCAATTTTGGTGAAAATTCGATTCGTCTTGCGGCAAACTTTAAAACAGGCTTAAACATCATTCCAGTTGATTATGTTGCCAAGGTGATTGCTTGTGTTTACCGTCAAGATGTTGCGCAGTTGAATATTGTACATTCAGAAAGCACTAATATTGTTGCAGGCATGAGTAGAATAATAAAGACGGTTGGCTTTGATAATTTTACGATCCTTAATTCTACAGGAGATTTATTGCTAGAAGGAAAAAACAAGCTTGAGGATATTTATTATAAGTCAATCGGCTTGCACTTGGGTAGATATTTAACTTCAACACCTTACGAGTACGACACTGCCTTGTTAGAATCGATTGTGCCTATCCCTAAATACAATATCCAAGACTATTTAGAGGATACGATCACCTATGCCAAGACCAATGAGTTTAAAGGAGAAGGCTGGTAACAGGATAACCAAAGCACTTCTAAATATAAAATCCCGATTTGTCAAAAGACAAATCGGGATTTTTTTTTGATGTGATGCCAGTTTACCATGTGTTTAATTACTCTGCCAGCATGCAATTCAGCTCTAAACCAACATTAATTATACAAGCTTGCTTAAGCGTTTTTAATTTTTCACTTTTCGTTCTAGGTCCCAATTCATTAACCTATAATAGAATTCTGTAACAAGCATTCGTTTTATAAACGGGTCTTCAAAGTCAATTTCTTGGCTTAAAAAACCTCCTGCTATTAGAATTGGTGAAAATTCACCCACTTGGATCTTCTCTTCCACATATCCCTGTATTGTGGTATCTTTTAATGTGTATTTGGTTAGGCCATAGAAATATTGACCATAGATATTGAAGTGTAGTGAGTTTCGAATACTTTCTTCCCTTTCCTCGTCTAGCAATTTCGGCAGTGTCAATATTTGAAATTGGGACTAATTCGTCCTTAAATAAGTCATCATAGTCAATTTCACCTAAATTTAAAGTCTTGGAATTGCCATGTTGCCTAGGAGGTAGGATTTCATAGATATCATATTTTGGTTCAAATTCTTCATAACCATATAGCCAAATTTCCTTTCTCAGCCCTGAAGCTTCAAAGTTGGAAATTATCTTTTTGTTACGATGTGTTGATAGTTTCCAAGTTGGGTTGAGTTCGAAATTCTCTTGAAGATATTCTAGAAACGCTTTCGTTCTTTCCGATTGATTTTCGAAGGTGGAGAAGTTTGCCTTTAGAAACTGGTCAAAACTCTCAACTGCTGTATTCAATGCTATCGCTTTCTTTTGTCCCAGAAAGTTATTGAAATCCTTTAGGTCACTATTTTTGTCTTGACTGTATGTAGAAAATGAAATCATCAAAAGTCCTAATGTAACGATGCAGGTTAGTTTCATGGTTTTTTTAAGTATAATCTCTGCTTTCAAGAAATAAAAGCTTTGGATTGCAGCTCCAAGATATAAAAATTAGGAATGGTTCTTAAGCTATGGAATGTGCAGGCTTGGGAGGTGCAACTAGCTATCTTAGTAGGGATATTCTTTTCGATTGTACTTATTTATTATTTTTAAGTAGTCGTGTCGGATTACTGTCACATAACTGTCATAGCTAGGTCTTACCGCTTTCAATAACACAGAAAGGTTTAAACTTATCTTTGCTCGGTACAAATTACTAAAGAGAAAGAAATTATGAATCCTCCTGCAATTAATTTGAGAGATATTAAAGAAATGAGATTGGAACGCCATTGGTCACAAGATCAATTAGCAGAAATGAGTGGATTAAGTATAAGAACTATTCAAAGAATTGAAAATGGAGAGAATGCAGGTTTAGAGTCCTTGAAATCTTTGGCAGCTGTTTTCGAAATCAATATTGCAGATTCTGACAAGAATGAGGAAATAGAACAAATTAGAAAAGAAGAAGAATATGCTCAGAATGTAAAAGGGTTTTATAAGCTTATTGCAATTGCGATTTTAAGCTTGGTAGTTCCATTCATTATTGCAATAAATGATTCAGCCCATTGGAATGTTTTTTTATGGATACTACTTTCTTGGGGAGTAATCTTGGGGATATATTCTCTTAATGTTTTTGATTTCTTGGGAGATGAGTGGAAACGAAAATTAATTAAAAACAAATTCAAAAAGAAGTAAGGTAGTTTCAATTAGAAACAACAAACGGAAAACTATTATAGCTTCTTTTAGTAGGAGTCGTCTATTTAAATACAAGGGCAATAAGTGAATGAATTATCATTCGTAATAATGTAAAAACGAAATATTGCATCAATATTCATTCCTATATGTTAAAACTAGAAAGGTTCATAAATTAGGGAATAGAGCAATTGGAGAGTATCATTTCCAGACTGCTATTACGAGAATCCCATGCTTGCTGGTTTGCCTAGGCCAAAGCTCTAGCGCAAGCATAGGAGAGGAGCTACCAACTATTTTAGTAGGAGTTGCCTAGTCGATTGGCATTGGTTTTTATTCTCCTGTTTTTTATAAAATGATAGATGTTAAGTGTTAGTATAGAAAGTAAAATTAAAAGGAATCCTGAGTATGCAAAACGCTCCCCTGTTTTAGTCCAACCATAACCAGCTCCGATATAAATTAAAACAAGCAACAGAAAATAATAGACATCAAGATTAAAATTTACTCTCCTTATTTTTATTTGTTTTAGTTCTTTGTGATTAAGATCAGATAAAACGAACTTAATTCTGTTAAAATCCAACAGCAATAGAAGTACATTAAAAAAGAGAAATCCTCCAATAATGTAAGGTGTCCCAGTCCATTTTAATGCAATTGTAACTACAAGAATATTTAAGAGCATTGGTAAAAGCATTATCGCTCCAATTGTCCTAAATCTGTTCGTGATTAACAAAAAACCAATTGTCACTTGAGAATAAGCAATAAATTTCCCAAGTAACTCTAGATTATGCACTGCAAGATCTTTAATTAAATATTGAGGTCCAATAATGTCTTGAATTCCTGTCAATTTTTCTATACCAGATGTAATAAAAATTAGACCGAGGAAAAAAGCAATTATACTTGCTAATCGCTCTTTTGTTTTAAGTTTCATGGAGTATTTTTTTAATTATGCCTAACGTAGGGATATGTCCATATGGAAATATATCTATTATATAAAACACTTCCAAAAACTCTAAAATGAATCTGTTGGTCAACTTAATGATTGTCTTGGCTGAATCTCTGGTTTCAATAAATATAGGCTTTGGAAAGCAGCTCTAAGATATAAAAATTAAGAATGGTTTCTTAAATAATGTAATGGAGGGGGTTTAGACGTTTGGTTTGCCTTACTTTTTTCTTTTAAAATTCAAATTGCTCATGTTTAATACTGCAATTACATAGCTACCATTCCAAATTTCACTATCGGTGATGTTTATGACTGTTTCAGTCGTAATTTCGTCTATGCTATAACGCGCTTTGCTATGATTGGGAGGGTTTCCGGTACCACATTTGTTCCAAGTATACGCTATTAATGTTCCGTCTTTTTTAAAGCTTAATCCGGCATGTTTTAAGTGGAGTGGTAGGTTTTTGGTCTGAGGCGAGTTGTGAATTATCAGTTCGAAATTTTCCATGTTTTGAACATTGCCTCCATTTTTGTTTACCACCCAACGTGTCTCAAATAAATTATTTAGTTCGTATTCCTGTGCAAGAGTCACAGAACTAGTTAGGAAACCAAGAAATAGAATGGATAGTAATTTCATAGAAGTAGGTTTATGCTCGGAGATAATTTATAATCCAAGTATGCTGCTGCATTAATAGATTAATTCAAAATTTAGGAACTTCTTCTTCTGCTCGTAATTTTTAATAATAAAATTCCTTGTTTCTTGGTTTTTGGCAATCATTAAAAAATTCACTTTGCTAATACTATCTACTACATGTACTGGGGTTTCATCGGCCAATTGTTTGTAGATGAAATCTTCTCCAATAAAATCAAATATTACATCAACTCCCGTTATAGAGTCCCCTGAGCGTAAAATATCCCAGGCAAAGGCATTTAAGTAAGGGGAGATGTTTCTTTGAGGTAATTCGTTGACACCATTCGTTGAAATACAATGGTGCACAATAGGTCGGTTGGCATAGGGTGGTTTGTGCAAGTAAAAAAATCTGGCGACTATACCAGCAAGCTCATCAATCGTTGTACTTTCTAGTTTTGTGCTGTTTACACAATTAAATACCAGTTCCTTTAATAGAGTATCGTTTGCCAATTGATATTGCATACGTTCTTTTAGATCAGTGGTATCCGCTAAATTAAAACTATCTATAGCATACGTTTGATCCAAATAAGGAGTGCATTGCGATACAAAATAATCCAAATGGTTGTACATATTTTCACCAATACTTGCGTATTTCGGATGGTCTTTCAAGCTATCCGTATGACTTCGGAAATATAATTGACCTACATACGAATCGAGTTCAAGCTCATAAAATTCGAGCAAATTGATATCAGCAGCAGTTTCGGATTTAGGAATAGAACAAGAAGCTAGAACTGTTAAGGCTATTGGTAACAGAAGGTTAATTCGGGAGGTTTTCATGGTTATTAGAGAGCTTGATGAATGATGTATTAGTATAATCTTCTAACAGGCTTTCTTAAGAATTATTATAGTGGTTGAGTATTACTTTCAACTCCTCTGGCCTTTGCGTACCTATCAATAATTTCTTACCCGTTTTCAATTCCAATGCCACACCCATTTTGCCTTGGGTATTGTAGACCGTACCGTATTTTGAGGAATATCGAAAACCCCAACCTCCAACAAAACCATAATCCAAGACCTCGGCCTTTTCTATTTCGTTCCAATAAAACATCTTATTGATAAAGGGTTTGTAGGTAATTTTAATTCCTTCGTGGTTCACTTCTGTTTTTAGTTTTATACTGAAAAACAAAATACAGAGTGCTATAGTAAATAGAATTGAGATTAAAGCCGTAGAAAAGTTCATATCCCAAATGCTTAGCATTTCCGAAGCTTGCCACTCCTTATAAAATCCAAAACCCACTGTTCCTATTACCAACAGCATGATAGTCCATATCCAAAAGGCTTTGAATTTTTGTTCTTCCTGAAATGTCTTTTTCATCGTACTATTCTTTTAAACGTATTTCTGAAATCTTGGTATACCAGTAATGTCTCGCAATGGTTTCTTCTTGGCTAGTCAATCTCCAAGAAATATTAGACTGCCTTAATTTAGCATTTAAATGATGTAAAATTATTGCTGCAGAAACGGAAACATTAAAGCTTTGTGTAAAACCATACATGGGTACTTTAACCTTGATATCTGCCATTTTCTTTGCAACATCGCTGGTGCCATTCCACTCGGTACCAAAAACAATGGCTGTTTTTTGGTTCAATGGCATTTCCTCTAAGGTGTAATCGTAGTCTTCCAATGCAGTTGTTGCAATCAAGTAGCCTTCATCTTTTAATTGCTGAATGCACGTTTCACTGCTTTTGTGTTCGTAGGTTTCTACCCATTGGTCGGCACCACGTGCAATTTTTTCTTGTACCAAAAACTCGTTTTTATCATTCACAATATGTGCTCTTTGTACCCCAAAACAATCGCAAGTGCGCAACATAGCAGAAGCATTGTGGGGTTGGTAAAGGTTCTCGAGCACTACGGTAAAAAAGTTGCTTCTATCCGCCAGTACTTTTTCCATGCCCGCAATACGCTCATCGGTAAAGGAGTCAGCAATATATGCACATTCCCTTTTTAAAAATTCTAAATCCATCTATTTAAGTGCATTAGCTAAGAAATCGCGAACAGGTTTCGCTGCATGGTAATGCTCCATTATGGTTTCCATTAGTTTAGGACTGTGCACCAAATCAGCGTCTAGTTTATTAAAGTAGTAGAAACTCTTATTGTATAGCAATGGTTGTTTTTCTGCAGCGGCTTGCATTTCTTTGGGCAAGCGTTTGTGCTTGTCGCCATGTATTGCTCCCGAATAATACTTCTGGAAACCATCGGATTGAATTGCCTTGTCAAATCCCTTGAGATTGTCTGCAATATGCTGACGCATTTTTAGCAGTTGATCCTTGTCTGTAACATAAACACCGCCATAAATACGCACATCCTCTGGCCCCAATTGCACATAAATGCCTGGATTGGTTTTATCCTTCTTGCCCAAAGGTGAAACCACAGCACTCATGAATAGTTTATAAGGGATTTTCTCTTTGCTAAAGCGAATGTCTCTGTTTATGCGGAATATAGCATTTTTAGGCTCTAGGCTAATGCTGGGCTCATGTTTACGGACTTCTTCAATCAATGCTGCCGTAAATTTTTTGAAAGGTTCTTTGATGTTTTTTTCGTAGCGTTTGCGGTTGGTATCAAACCAATCTTTATGATTGTTTCCTGCGAGCTCTATAAAAAACTGATTGAAGTCTGTAGAGAAATATTCCATGGTCAAAATTTTAACACTCAAAAATGGGATTTTTATTCAGATTAATTGCTCTTAAGCATAACTTAGAGCTTTTAAAATTGAAATTTATGAAGAAATTGAATCAACTGGCGACTTTAGCCATAGCTGCCACTGCTTTGGTAGCATGTAGTGGTGAAACAAAACCTATAGAAACAAAGGCATCTAACCCTAGATACGAGATTTATGTGCCCGTAAAATTGAAAACAGACTTAAGTCAGTTATCTGCAACAGAGAAAAATATGTTGCCACATTTGATTGATGCAGCAAAAATTATGGATGGTTTGTTTTGGAAACAAGCCAATATGGAAGACAGAGAAACTTTCTTGGCTTCCATAAAAGACCCCAATCAGCGCAATTTTGTAAAAGTAAATTATGGCCCTTGGGACAGACTGGATGGCAATAAGCCATTTGTTGAAGGAGTAGGAGAGAAGTCTCTTGGAGCAAATTTCTATCCTGTGGATATGACGGTTGAAGAGTTTGAAGCATTTGATCATCCTTTAAAGAAAGATTTATACACTTTTATCCGAAGAGATTCTAATGGTGATTTGATGTGTATTCCTTTTTTTGAAATGTTTAAAACAGAATTGGCAGAAGCTGCTAGTCATTTAAAACTAGCTGCAGGAATATGTGAAGAAGCCGAATTTAAAAATTACCTAAACCTAAGAGCTGAAGCTTTAGTAACAGATGATTTTACGAAATCTGATATTGCTTGGATGGAAATGAAAGACAATGGTTTGGATTGTATTATTGGCCCAATAGAGTCTTACGAGGATCAGTTGTTTGGTTATAAAGCATCGTACGAAAGCTATGTGTTGGTTAAAGATAAAGTATGGAGCAAACGGTTGGAGCACTTTGTAAGCTTCTTGCCAGAATTGCAAAAAGGATTGCCAGTTGATGAAGCATACAAAATGGAGGTCCCTGGCACCTCTTCTCAGTTGAACGCTTATGATGTAGTCTATTATGCTGGAGATTGCAATGCTGGCTCTAAAACCATAGCTGTTAACCTGCCAAACGATGAGTCTATTCAATTGAGTCATGGCACAAGAAGGTCTCAGCTTAAAAATGCCATGGAAGCAAAGTTTGAAAAAATATTGCTTCCTATTTCAGGAGTATTGATTAGTCCAGAGCAAAGAGCCAATATTACCTTCGATGCTTTTTTTGCAAATACGATGTTTCATGAGGTGGCACACGGATTGGGAATTAAAAACACTATAAACGGTAATGGAACTGTGCGCGAATCACTAAAAAGTTATGCTTCTGCTTTGGAAGAAGGAAAAGCAGATATTTTGGGATTGTACATGGTTACCAAATTGTTTGATAAAGGCGAGATTAAAGAAGGCGTGCTGATGGACAATTACGTGACTTTCTTGGCGAGTATCTTTAGATCTGTTCGTTTTGGAGCAAGTAGTGCGCATGGTAAGGCCAATATGGTGCGTTTCAATTTCTTTAAAGAAATGGGCGCATTTAGTAGAAGCGATGTAGACGGAACGTATGCTGTAGATTTCGATAAAATGCAATTGGCAATGAATGCCTTGAGTGAAAAAATAGTAACACTACAAGGCGATGGAGACATAGCAGGAGTAGAGGCTTTGATGAACGAAATGGGAATGATTGATGCGGATTTACAATCTGATTTAGACCGTTTAGAAACGGCAGGAATTCCGGTAGATATTGTATTCGAACAAGGCGTAGATGTGCTTGGTTTAAAATAATTTAAATTACCATTTCTCTAAAATGTAAAATGCTCCTTCTGAT
>JBLHRE010000078.1:0-8336 GCA_047625765.1 Flavobacteriales bacterium | reverse complement strand
ATCAAACTGGTTTTACCCGTACAAGGTCCTCCGGTAATGATTATTTTCATATCAATTGCCTTTTGCTACTCTTAGCTTTGGTGCAATAAAAAGTGTAATAGAACTTACTACTACGGCAAAAATGCCCACCATCCAGTAGTTGCCAATGGTTCCGTCTGCATTTTCTACCACAATCAATCCTCCAATAATAGAAGCAATGGCAGCAGCCAATTGTTGTAGCGATGATTTGATGCTCATAAAACTTCCTCTGCCTGAAGATCCTACAGCTCCTGTTATCAGTGTTTGCGCGGGAATCATTCTACCACTTACAAACACAAAGAATATGGTGTTAATGGTCAATGCTACCGCCATCGATTGTGTTTCTAGACTGGTTAGAATCAATGTAACCACAAACGAAGCAATGATAAGAATACGGAACATTCTAAGGGGTTTAAAACGATCTGTCAATTTCCCTATCAATGGAGAGGTAAAGACTGTAAAACCACCCCCCAAGAGGTAGATGTAGGTAATTTCTTCTTGACTAAATCCAATGTTCCGAGTCATAAATGGGGTAACGAAAGGAATTGTGCTAAAGTGGCCCAGAATTAAGAACAAACCCATGCTTAAAGCAAGGCGTTGGTTTTTGTCTTTCCACATCAAGCCCAAAGCTTTGAAAGGTCTGGTTCTTTCGGCTTTTAAAAGAATATGCCCTTTGAACTGAGGCAATCGCAAAGCCAATAGAAAGGCTACAAGACCCAAAACAGACAAGAAATAAAACGGAGTTTGCCAGGTAAATTTGTTGGCCAAGAACAAGCTTAAAGGCACTCCAATTACCGAAGCGACAGAAAAGGCAGCCATCAATATGCCCATGGCTTTTCCTCGTTTTTCCATAACAAACACATCACTTACAATAGATAAAACAAGAGCTCCAATCAATCCACCAAAAAGTCCCGTAAAGGCTCTGGTTGCAACCAGAAAGAGATAGCTGGTAGAAATTGCGCAAGCAAAAGTTCCGATGCTAAATCCTACCAATGCCAAGAGTAGCAATAATTTACGATCCAACTTATCGATAAAAAAGACGCCTAAAAATCCCGAAACACCAGCAGCAGTCGTATAAGCCGAAACCAAAATACTAAACTGTCCCGGACTTATTTCAAACAAGGTCATAATCACTTCGCCCAAAGGCATAATAATCATAACATCAACAATATTTACAAAGTTGATAAATGCGAGTAGGAATAAAATGAATGATTCTTTTTTCATGTAGGATTTGCTGCCTGCAAAAATACATTAGCTATTTGAAATAAATCTATACTGCTTTAAACAAAAAAAGAGCCTTCAATTTTAAGTTGAAGGATCTTGTAATCAGATTATTATGCCTTTATTAAGGCTGATTTTGCTTTTCTCCAATAAAGGAAAGTACCTGATACAGTCAGCAACCACAGCAAAACTTCTGCAATATTAGGGTCACTATTGTATCCGAAAAATCCTTTAAAGAATACGCCTACAGATCCCTTATCATGCATTATATGATAGTATTTTCCTTTTCCTTCGTTAAAATTATACAAAGAGGCATTGTCATCTACTGCTAGTTCTGCTTTGGGATGGAACACATCCCATACTCGGGTAATGTTATCTCCTTGGATGATTTCATTTTTTACAAAATATTCTTCTACTTCGTGGGTTCCGTAAGCCACCATTCCAGCAGCAAAAAAGATCAACAGAAAAGAAGTGATATTAAAAAATTGCTTGATGGGCAAACGTTTTCCTTGACGGAACAACAATACGCCTACACCAACGGCTAGTACTAAGCCCCCAAAGAATCCAAAATAAGAGAAGGAGTCGGTGGAACTAGCGCCAAATAAGAACAATACGGTTTCGAAACCTTCGCGAGATACCGCAAAGAATATCAGACCAAAAATACCCCAATAGGAGCTTGATTTATTTTCTAAGGAGCTTTCTGCCTTGGCTTCTAATTTCGATTTTATGTTGACATTCTTTGCCATCCACACAATCATAAAGATTAAAAAACCAGCAGCTAGGTACATTAATATGCCTTCGAATAGCTTTTCAAAAGTACTATTGTGCATCTGGTCGCGAACCAATTGAATTCCAATAGCGAATACAATACTAGCTAAAATAGAAGCGATTAGTCCATGCCAAAGTGGTTTCATGTTGGCGCTTGAACCCATTTTTTTGAGGAAGGTATAAACGATGCCAACAATCAAGGACGCTTCCAAACATTCGCGGAAGACAATTAGAAATTCATTCATGCTATTTAGATTTATTCTTAATAGTGCAAATGTAGAAAATACTTTCACATAAAAATATGGCAATAATCATTCTTATAGAAATTTTAAAAAGGGAGGAATAGGACTGTAATTAATCAAAATATCAATTAAAATTTAAGCACTATTAGTAGCCTTCTTTATTAACTTTGAACAAAATATTTTCAATATGCAGCATTCAAAACCGACACGAATATTCTTACCTCAAGATTTTAAACTGAGTTCTTGGGAACAATTGCAACCCTATTTCGAATCGCTGGTTTCTAGAGACTTAAATACGGCAGTAGAAACAGAAGAGTGGCTGAAAGAGCGCTCTGAACTGGATGCGGTGCTTGAAGAAGATATGGCTTGGCGTTATATTAAAATGAATATTGATACCACCGATGAAGCCTTGGCCAAGGAGTTTGAATTTTTCGTTCAGGAAATTGAGCCTAAGATGGCGCCTTACGATCACAAGCTAAATGTAAAATTAATTGAAAGCAAAGGGGTAAACTTTTTGGATGTTGATACATACAAGATATACCTAAGAGGTGTAAAACGTGCCATTGAAATATTTAGAGAAGAGAATATCGCACTAGAAGCCGAGCTTACCACCCTTTCTCAGAAGTACGGAACTATTGCCGCCAAAATGGCCATAGAACATGAAGGAGAAGAGCTAACCATGCAAAAGGGGGCGAGTTTGTTACGATCTACCGATAGAGATCTGAGAGAATCCGTTTACCACAAATTACAAGAAAGAAGAGCCCAAGACAGAGATGCTTTGGATAGCTTATTTACCGAGTTGATTGAAAAACGTACCCAACTAGCGAAAAACGCAGGTTTCGAGAATTACCGCGATTACATGTTCGCAGCTATGGGCCGTTTTGACTATGGCCCTGAGGATTGCTTTCAATTTCACGATGCCATAGAAAAAGAAATAGTTCCAATAATTGAGGTTTTCCAAAAAGAACGCAAACAGCAATTAGGGCTTGATGTACTAAAACCATGGGATACCTCGGTTGACCCAAACAATCTACCTCCTTTAAAGCCTTTCGAAAAAGGCGATGACCTATTGGCTAAGTCCATTACCTGTTTCGAACAGCTGGATCCTTATTTCAGCAATTGCCTAAAGACCATGGAGGAAATGGGGCATTTGGATTTGGATTCGAAAAAAGGCAAGGCTCCTGGAGGATTTAATTACCCCATGTACGAGGTAGGTGCTCCTTTTATCTACATGAATGCTGTGGGGAGTTTAGACGATGTAGTAACCATGGTACACGAAGGTGGCCATGCCATTCATTCGTTTTTAACCCATCCTTTGGAATTGACTACTTTCAAAAGTTTTCCTTCTGAAGTAGCCGAACTGGCTTCTATGAGTATGGAGCTGATGAGCAGTAAACATTGGGATGTTTTCTTGCCCGATGCTGATGATTTGAAACGTGCCAAGAAAGACCATTTAAAACGTGTATTGGGAGTGTTGCCTTGGGTTGCAGCTATCGATAAATTCCAGCATTGGATTTATACCAATCCTACGCATACAGTAGCGGAACGCCATGCACAATGGACCGAAATTATTACAGCTTTAAGCGGATCAGAACTAGATTGGACGGGATTAGAACAATACCGCGATAGCATGTGGCAAGCGCAATTGCATTTGTACGAAGTACCGTTTTACTATATAGAATACGGAATGGCACAATTGGGAGCCATTGCAGTTTGGCGCAACTTTATGCAAGATCAAACGAAAGCTATAGCAGATTATAAAGCAGGATTGAGTTTGGGTTATACAAAGTCGATTGGCGAAATATATCAGACGGCAGGAGTGAAATTTGATTTCTCTCCAGCCTATGTAAAAGAGCTGGCAAGCTTTGTAAAGGACGAACTATCTAAACTAGACTAATGGCAAATTTCGAGGAGAAAAAAGAAGCATTTGGACGCTTATTGACCATAATGGACGAATTGCGCGAGCAATGCCCATGGGACCAGAAACAAACCTTCGAAACCTTAAGACATCTTACCATAGAAGAAACCTACGAATTGGCAGATGCCATTTTGGACAAGGACATGGAAGAGATCAAAAAGGAAATTGGTGACGTTATGCTACACTTGGTTTTTTATGCTCGCATAGGCTCAGAAACCAACCATTTTGACATTGCCGATGTATTGCACAGTACTTGCGAAAAACTCATTCACCGCCACCCACACATTTATGGCGATGTAAAAGTGCAAGACGAAGAAGAAGTGAAACGAAATTGGGAGCAATTGAAACTGAAAGAGGGTAAAACCTCTGTTTTAGAAGGTGTACCTAAATCTTTGCCAGCTTTAGTGAAAGCTTCTCGCATACAAGAAAAGGCTAGGGGAGTTGGTTTCGATTGGGACAATGAAGACCAGGTTTGGGCGAAAGTGAAAGAAGAGATTGATGAGTTTGAAGTAGAAGCCAAAACCAACGATTTCGATAAAATGGAATCTGAATTTGGCGATGTTTTGTTCTCGTTGATTAATTATGCGCGTTTTAAGGATATCAACCCTGAAACCGCCTTAGAGCGTACCAATAAGAAGTTTATTCATCGTTTTCAATACCTGGAAATAGAATCAAAAAAAGATGGGAAAGTTTTGGGCGAAATGAGCTTGGAGGAAATGGACCATTACTGGAATAAAGCGAAGAGTCTTTAATTTTTAGGTATTAATGTTTAATGATGAATTGTGAATTGTGAATGAAATCTGAGTAGGTGAATTATAGATCACTGACCTTTGTCACATTGTGCGGAGTCGAAATGCAGTCAAAGCTTGCATGTTCCAAGAATAGGTACAATCATCAATCAAAAGATCTGCCTTGGAAGGTTTTGTCTGTAAATGGCTTTTTTGAAGTAAAAAGTCAAAATTTAGAAGTAAAAAGTTAAAACTAAACTCACAATACAAACACTAAACGCTCAACTTGTCATACTAAGTAAGTCGGCAAACTGGTAGACTAGTCAATATGTAGGCAAAGCTTGTATATTGCAGTAAATCAGAATAACAATCTGTAAGTGGACAAGTTGGTTGGACTGGCGGGCCCTGGAAATGTTTGTCAGTAAACGGACTAATTTGAAATCAAAAGTCAAATTTCAGAAGTTAAACTCTAAACTCAAACTCTAAACGCAAACTTTAACCTCAAACTTTATTCTCAAACTCTAAACTCAAATGGCATTAGTAACACTCAGAACTTTCGATACCGTTGTAGATGCCCACATACTGCGTACTAAGCTAGAAAGCGAAGGCATTACCTGTTATTTGATAGACGAACATACGGTGGGGGTTAATCCGCTGTTCAATATAACGGTAGGAGGGATCAAGCTCAATATTGATGAAACCGATGCTCCTGCAGCAATTGCTATTATCGAAGAAATTGAAGGGACTCCTTTTACAGACGGAAACGATAAAGCCATTGCTTGTCCCAAATGTAAATCAGAAAACATCTACAGTAATTTCAAGTCATTCAAAGGCCTCAAAGGAATCATTTCTTTTACAACCTCGTTCTTGTTAGCAGTGTTCCCAAAGTATTACAAGGCAAAATATAAGTGTAAAGACTGTGGGGAGGAGTTTAAGGCGACACAATGAAATTTATAAGTATCACCACACATTTTTAAGCAACCAAATCGGCAGTAAAACATAAGAACACCTGCAATAACAAGACTTAAAATCCATTCTATTTTGTGTCTACTGGTGGCTTTCAGACGAATGGCAATTTTAATCTGATCAAGTTCGATATCAGATACTTTAGCTGCAAACTAAGTGTACTGTTTAAGTATAAAAACCCATCTAGGCTTAGCCTAGATGGGTTTTTTATGGTCTACTATTTCCGATTTGAAGAATCGGAATAAAATAACCTTGAAATAAATAGACACAGGCTTTTACAGATGACTACTTTTGAGAGTCAGAAAAACAAAGAAAGAGTACCGTGTTGCAAATTAAAAGAAATAGCAAATGGAAATATTACCTTGTCAATATGATAAGGTATTATATGCCTTCATTTTTGTTTCGATGGAGATTGAAGCAAAAGCTCAATAGTTTTTATAAAATTGATTTAGAAGCAGTAAATGCTAGGGTTTCCTATTACAATAAACAAGAAGCTGACTTTGGTGTTTCTGATGAGAGTAGGCGCATTGCGGGTTTTAAAATGCCCAAGAAATTAAAGGTTTACTTTCTGGATACGCTGCAACATTTAAGATATTTCCCAAGCCATTTTAAGTTTGACTTTCTTTTTGGGGATGTAAAAAATGTACCCGAATCACCATCTATAGTAAAGAGTAGGCCTGTTTCTGCACAAAATAACCATTCGGTGTTGCTGAATTTAAATAAGGTGCGTCATTTTATTTTTGTGAAAAATGATATTCCCCTTTCTGATAAGATCGACCAATTGGTGTGGCGTGGTGGCGTTTGGAAATATCAGCCACATCGTGTGCAATTCTTAGAACAATTTGGCAAGCATTCGCTCTGTAATGTAAAAATGGTCAATGGTAATTATACCGCGCAGCCCAATTTGAAAGGGGAGAAAATGAGCATTAGAGAGCAGTTGGCCTATAAATTTGTATTGACCATAGAAGGCAATGATGTGGCGACAAATTTGAAATGGGTGATGTCTTCTAACTCTGTGGCAGTAATGCCAGAGCCTAGGTATGAAACCTGGTTTATGGAAGGGGCTTTACTACCAGACGTACATTATATCTGCATTAAAGATGATTTCTCGAACTTTGAAGAACGGATAAGGTATTTTATTGGTCATCCAGAAAAACTAGCTGAAATCGCTGAAAATGCCAATATACATGTGCAGCAGTTTCAAAACCCAGAACAGGAAGACCTCATTAGCTTAAAGGTGCTAGAGAAGTACTTTAAAAAATCTGGTCAGTATTAGTATTACTTATAATCGCGTTAGCTTACCTATAACAGCAGCATGTGCAGGATATTCTTGTTCTAAGGTCTTTCGATCCGCCAATTCAAAATCTTCGAAATCAAATCCAGGAGCAACGGTGCATCCCACAAAAGAATAAGCATTCGCCTCTTTTACTTCTGATGCAAACCAAGAATTTGCAGGAACCACAAATTGCGGAGCTTCACCCTTAGTGATATCCATTCCAACATGGTTGCAAGAATAGTTTCCTTCGGGATCGATGACATGCACCAAGAGGGTAGTACCTCCATAGAAATGCCAAATCTCATCCTGTTGGATGCGATGGAAACCAGAAAAATTATCGGATGTCAATAAGAAATAAATGGAGGTACAATAATTACGATCTCCTTTAAACGCAGGGTTTAATGCATCTTTTGGAATGATACCCGTACTGCGGTACAACTCTTTGTAAAAGCCACCTTCTGGATGCGGTAATAAATCGAAATGTGATACCAATTCTTTTACAGAATCTAACATAATATTGAAATAAAAAATGCCCCAAAGCGGGGCATTTAAAAGGGTTGAAATCTAATTTATTGAGCTGCTCCAGGAGCTGCTGCAGAGGTTACTACCATACTGGCAATATCACGATCGAACAAATACATTCCACCTTTATCGTTACCAATTAAGGCTAGTTTGTCCATTATTGCACGTGCCAAGGCTTCTTCTTCTATTTGCTCAGAAACATACCATTGCAAGAAATTATGAGTGGTATAATCTCTTTCTTCCAAACAGATATGCACCAATTCGTTGATGGTTTGTGTTACCCAAACTTCGTGATCTAAAATCCGTTGAAACACTTCCGTTAAATTGGAGTAATCAATTTTGGCTTGTTCCAATGCAGGTATAATTGCCTTACCACCACGCTCGTTAATAAAATGCACCAATTTCAACATGTGTTGACGCTCTTCGTCTGCATGTTGGTACAAGAAATTTGTAGCACCTTCGTAACCAGCTGCTTCTACCCACGATGCCATGGTTAGATATACGTGAGAAGATTGTGCTTCAATTGCAACTTGCTTGTTTAGAGCTTCTTCAATTCGTTTACTTAACATATTACTTTATTTAAATATTAATTATACTACAGTATAACAAAATAAGGTTTAGAATCAAATTAAATTAAACCTTGCATAGCTTTACGCAAGTTCTTTGTGCCTGTTTCG
>JBLHRE010000077.1:0-8452 GCA_047625765.1 Flavobacteriales bacterium | reverse complement strand
TGCAAGATTGGTTCGAAACTAAGATTCCGAAAACAAAAATGCCAGCAGATTTCATTTCAAATACTTTAAGCAATGAGGCTTTACCTAAAATTAAGTCAAGCGCAAAGGTGTATTGGTTAGGAGCAGAACCTAAATTGAATATCAGAATTAAGAAAAAGAAGGGACAGGAATTTGAGAATGCACATTTGACCATACATTCTAGAGACAATCAACTAGAATTAAAATTCCCGAAAGGTGAAGGTGAATGGTTAAGCAAAACTTTAATGTCGCTGGATTTAGCCAATCCAAAAGCAACAACACTTTCAGAATTACAAGCAGATTACGAAAACCTGTTTCCAAACTTCGAACTGTTCTGGAATTCTAAAGCATTACAACAATTAAAACAAGAAGGACTTCTGGTTCTTTAAGAAAATAAAATAGCAAGCATATGTCTTTTAAGTCATTAGGTCTTTCATCAGCATTACAAAACATCCTTACCAAACAGGGGTTAACAAAACCATACCCTATTCAAGAACAAGCTATTCCTACTATTTTGAAAGGAAATGACTTATTGGGTATTGCCAAAACAGGCTCAGGTAAAACAGCGGCTTACTCCTTACCTATTATTCAACAGTTGGATAATGGCATAATGGAAAAAAGCAGAAACATTCGCGCTTTGATATTGGTTCCAACAAGAGAATTGGCTGTACAGGTACAAGAAGTAGTTTTTGGCTTGACAAGAGAATTATCTAGCGGCCCTAAATCCATGGCAGTTTATGGTGGTGTTTCTATCAATCCTCAAATGAAATCGCTTTTTGGTACACATATTCTTATTGCTACTCCGGGTAGATTGTTAGAATTGATTGATGCCAAGGCCATGAGTTTGCACATGCTAGAAACCTTGGTATTGGATGAGGCCGACAAAATGCTAAACCTAGGTTTTAAGGAAGAGATGAACCGTATTTTTTCGATGTTGCCAAAGCAACGTCAAAATTTACTTTTCTCTGCAACTCTAAGCGATGACTTAAGCAGCATAGAGCGTGTTTTGCTTAAAAATCCAGTAACCATAAAAATAGAAGAGCCAGAAGAAGATCCTTTGGACCTTATTCAACAAACAGGTTATTTGGTGGAAGACGAAAAGAAAGGACCTTTATTAAGACACCTCATCCAAACAAATAAATGGAATCAAGTATTGGTATTTACATCATCTACCTATAAGGCCGATAATGTTGCTGATAAGCTTAGAAAAAATGGAATTTTAGCTCAGGCTATTCACAGTAAGAAATCGCAAGGTGCTCGTAAATTAGCATTGAGCGAATTCAAAGAAGGAAACTTAACGGTTTTGGTTACCACCGATTTACTTTCTAGAGGTATCGATATCGAATTCCTTCCTTTTGTCGTTAACTATGAGTTGCCAAGGTCTCCAAAGGATTTTGTGCATAGAATAGGAAGAACAGGTAGAGCCGAATCTAAGGGGGAAGCAATTACTTTTGTTTCGCCAGACGAGGAACATCATTTTAAGATTATTCAAAAGAAAATGAAAAAATGGGTAACGATGGTTGATATCGAAAATTTGGATAAATTATAATTAGTAGTGTTTCAAGTTCCGCAAATAAAATTTGTATTGCTACCATTCCTCTTGTTGGTTGTGATTGCTTGTGCCCTAAATACGCCCACAAAAATAAAATATAAGGGTGTGTGTTTTTCGGCACCATCCAACCAGATCAATGAAAACACATTTGATCCTATCGTAAACATCAATGCAAATGCTATTGCTATAATCCCTTACGCTTTTGGCAACCAACAAAACCATTCGGTTGTATTTAATACCGATTTTCAATGGTGGGGTGAAAAGGATAAGGGAGTTAGACATTGCATCTCTCAAGCCAAAAAACAGGATTTAAAGGTGATGCTCAAACCACATATTTGGTTTAGAGGTGGCTATTTCCATGGCGACTACAATGCGGGTACCGAAGAAAACTGGCAACAATTTGAATCTGATTTCAGGGATTACATTTTACATTATGCCCAAGTTGCAGCAGATTTAGAAGTGGAAATCTATTGTATTGCAACAGAAATGAAATATTTCGCCATTAATAGACCTGGTTTTTGGTATAAACTTATAAAGGAAATTAAAACAATTTACAAGGGTAAACTCAGCTATGCTGCAAACTGGGACTCATATTCTAATATTATTTTCTGGGATGTTTTGGACTATATTGGTATTGATGCCTACTTCCCTTTATCGCCAGAAAAATCGCCAAGTACTGGAGACTTAAATGCTGCATGGAATCCTTATTGTCAAGAACTTGAAATAATAAGTGAGAAATTCAACAAACAAATTATCTTTGCCGAATACGGATATCGAAGTATTGATTATAATTGCAAAGAACCTTGGGATTCTAACAGAAAAACAGGAGTGAATTTGCAAAACCAATTGAACGCTTATACGTCCATATATCAATCAGTCTTTAATAAAGATTGGTTTGCTGGGGGATTCATTTGGAAATGGTTTTCGAATCATGAAAAAAGCGGAGGAATTGAAAATAACCGATTTACTCCACAGAACAAGCCAACAGAGGCATTAATACGTATACAATATCAAAATTTATAACACCTAATTACAAACATTATTACTATGAAAAAATTAAAATTATGGGCTTTGGCTCTTGCTGGTATTTTTACAATGAACTCTTGTAAAGATGATGACAACGTTAAACCAACTGCATTTTTAATGCAAATTAACGAACCTTCTGGTGCTTTTGCTCGTTTAGAAGCTAATACTGCCTTGCCGATAGAGATTACTGCAACTTCTAACAAAGGTATTATTGCTTTTTCTGCAACAGCTACTTATGATGATTCAACTTTCGCAATGTTTACTAATGTAGTTGATACTGTTGTGGATTTCATTTATGTTGACACATTAATTATTCCTAACACTACTTCTGATGTAATTTATGCTTTCACAGCTATGGATAGCGATTCAGCTAAGGTTACTAGGTCTATTACTGTTGACGTAATAAACAATTTCACTACTAAGGAAGGGCAACTATGGAATGCTCAAGGCGCTAACAATAGTGCTTATAATTTCCTTGCAGATTCTTCTGCAGCTACTTCAGGTGATTCTACAATGATGGATATTGTTGACAATACTGCAGCTGGAGTTGGAGCCGTTTACGATGCTACTTGGGCTTCTGCTAACGGTACTACATTTGTAATCGACAATAACTTAACATTTGCTGCTAACATTTCTCAAATTACTGCTGCTTACGATGCTGGTACTGAAGTAGAAACTACAGGTACATTAACTGCTGGTACAATTGTTATTTGTAAAAATGCACGTTTCCCACAAGGTTATGTTTTGGTTGAAGTAACTAATGTTGAAGACACATCTGTTCTTGACGCTTTGGATAACATTTCTTTCAACTACAAGAAATAAGAATTTCAGGAAACTGAATTCCTACAAAAAACCCCTTCTAGTTTATACTAGAAGGGGTTTTTAAATTTATAAAGTTTTGCTTTTAGAATGCTAAAAGCGCTAATGCTTGCTCTTCGAATCTTGATTTAGGTAAGAAGTTTTCTTCTAAGTGCTTGCTAAACGGAACAGCTGTTTCGATACTAGCAGAGCGCATTACAGGCGCATCTAGGTGCTTGAAACAAGTCTCTGTAATCATTGCTGATATCTCACCACCAAGTCCACCAAACAAAGTGTCTTCGTGTAAAATGATTACACGTCCCGTTTTCTTAGCTGTAGCATAAATAGCTTCCACATCCAATGGTCGTAATGTTCTTAGATCCAATAAATCTGCAGAAACTTCGGGATGCTTGTTTAAGAACTCCAATGCCCAATGCACACCAGCACCATAAGTTATGATGCTCATATCTGTTCCTTCTTTTACCAAAGAAGCCTTACCAATAGGAAGTGTAAAGTAATCTGTTGGTACATCCCCGTACAAAGATCTGTACAATGCTTTATGTTCGAAAAATAATATTGGATTAGGTTCTTCTATACAAGAGGCTAATAATCCTTTTGCATCTGCAGGGAAAGCAGGATAAACTACTTTTAATCCAGGGACCTTTGTAAACCAAGCTTCGTTACTTTGAGAATGAAATGGTCCGGCTCCCACTCCTGCACCAGTTGGCATACGAACTACTACATCCGCATTTTGGCCCCAACGGTAATACATTTTGGCCAAGTTGTTTACAATTGGATTAAATCCAGAAGTCACGAAATCTGCAAACTGCATTTCAACAACAGACTTATACCCTTTTATAGAAAGACCTAATGCAGCACTTACAATAGCCGATTCGCAAATGGGAGTGTTACGTACTCTATCTTTTCCAAATTGCTCAAGAAAGCCATCAGTGATTTTAAATACACCGCCATATTCGGCAACATCTTGCCCCATAATAACCAAATTATCATGGCGCTCCATAGACTGCCTTAAACCTTCAGAAATAGCATCTACCAAGCGTTTATTTTCTTGTTTATCGAAATTTGGCGCAATAGAAACTTCTTCAAAGGGCATAAACATATCTGCCTCTTCTGTAAAAGTCTCTGCATGTGGCAATTCTTCAGCAAAAGCTACTTCCAGTGACTCGTCTATTTCCTTTTTAAAGGCTACTCGTAAACCATCAATAAAATCAGTATCAATGATTTTTTCCTTTAATAAGAATGCTTCAAAGTTCTCTATAGGATCTTTCTTAGCCCATTCGTCTTGGATTCCTTCTGGATAATATTTGGTTCCTGAAGCTTCTTCGTGACCTCGGATTCTAAAGGTATTACACTCAACCAATACAGGTTTTGGGTTTTTACGAATACGTTCTGCAATTTCAGAAATGGTATTATGTACTTCCAAAATATTGTTTCCATCAATACTATGTGCTTCCATGCCATAACCAATACCTCTATCCGCCAATTTCTCGGCACGGTATTGCTCGCTGGTAGGAGTCGAAAGCCCCCAACCATTATTTTCTATCACAAAAATTACTGGCAAATCCCAAACAGCAGCAACATTCAAGGCTTCATGAAAATCTCCTTCACTTGTGCCCCCTTCTCCAGTAAACACAATAGTTGCTTGACCCGACTTATTAAGTTTATTAGCTAAGGCTATTCCATCTGCTAAAGCCAGCTGTGGCCCAAGGTGAGAAATCATTCCTACAATATGATGTTCCTTAGTGCCAAAATGAAAAGATCGTTCTCTTCCTTTAGAAAAACCATTCATTTTACCTTGAAACTGAGAAAACAAACGTGCCAAAGGAACTTTTCTGGTGGTAAAAACACCCAAGTTTCTATGCATTGGAAGGATGTACTCATCCTCTTTTAAAGCCATAGTGGTACCAATGGTTATGGCTTCTTGACCAATCCCAGAAAACCATTTAGAGATTCTTCCTTGTCGTAATAAAATCAGCATTTTCTCTTCAACCATTCTAGGTTTCAGAAGTGCTGTATATAAATCTTTTAGTTCCAGATCGGAATGGGATGATCTATTATATGTAATCATAATTTAACGAAAATATAGTAGCCAAAAATAATAATTAATATGACTTTGAATACGTATTGAGTTAATAGTATTCGATAAATTGGACATCACATTTCCTGAAGTATTTATTAGTCCCAATTCGAACGCCAATCCTAATATTTTGCCTTTTTTTGTAAAAAATTTTCCCATGACCAACGGTTTCAGACTTACTGAATTTAAAACGCTTGTTTTTAGGCTATCTATTGGCTACGTTTTTTACTTTTTAGCAAGACTACTATTCTGGATGTACAATTTCGATATGTTACATGTTTCGGAATTGGGAACCTTCTTAAAGCTTGCATATCATGGATTAACCTTTGATACGGCCGCTTTATTATATGCCAATTTATTATTTATTGTCTTGTCTATTCTTCCCCTTTGGATCAACACAAAACCAGTATATCAAAAGATACTATTCTACACCTATTTCATTAGCAATCTTAGCTTGTATGCATTAAACTTTGTAGATCTTATCTATTATAAATTCACCTTAGCAAGAACCAACTTAGCCATTGTAGATGTATTAAAAGATGAATCGAATTTGTCAGGAATGTTTTTCAGGTTCATGTTATCGTATTGGCACGTCTTCTTGCTTTTTATTGTACTCTCTTATTTATGGATTCGATTGTATAAAAAGATTCAGTTCAAAACAATCAGCTACCATAACATTGTAAAATATAGTATTGGCTCTTTGATTGGTTTGATCGTTTTCCCTGCAATAGTTGTAGGTGGAATACGTGGAGGGTTTTCTAAAAGTACAAGGCCTATAAATTTACTAGATGCCAGTAGAATGGTTGAATTCCACGAACAAGCAGATTTAGTATTGAACACTCCTTTTGCTTTCTTAAGAACTTTGGGTTCAAAATCTTTCAAACATGTTCATTACCCTGAAATCACTCAAGAAATAATCAATGATCTGATTCAACCTATCAAACAATTCCCTACCGACAGTACGATTAACAAAAAGCCCAATGTCGTTCTGATAATTACAGAAAGTTATGGTAGAGAATATATCGGTGCTTTTAATAAAGACAATGGAATTGAAAATTATGTCAGCTACACTCCGTTTTTAGATTCATTGGCAAATCATAGCTTGATATTCACCCAAGCTTTTGCCAACGGTTACAAGTCTATCCATGGAATGTCTTCTATCATTTCAGGTATTCCATCTTTTAAAGAAGCTTTCACCTCTTCCAATTATGCCAATCAGGATATTACTTCGGTAGTTTCCGAATTAAAAAAAATGGGCTATGCTAGTTCCTTTTACCATGGAGCACCCAATGGTTCTATGGGCTTTTTAGGGTATAGCAACATCTTAGGTATAGATCGTTATTACGGAAAGACAGAATACAATAATGACGCTGATTTTGACGGTGTTTGGGGGATCTGGGATGCGCCTTTCTTAACCAATATGGCAAAAGACCTTTCGAAAGAACAAGAGCCATTTATCAGTGCTGTATTTACGATCACATCTCACGAACCTTATATTATCCCAGAAGACTTAGAGGGCAAATTTCCAGAAGGAAATATACCTATGCACAAAACGGTGGGTTACACCGATTATGCCTTTAAAAAATTCTTTGAAAAAGCTAAAAAGCAAGATTGGTACGACAATACTATTTTTGTGATAACAGCAGACCATTGCAATCGGGTGTATTACAGAGATGAGTATATGAAAAGTTTGAACAGAAATGCAATACCTATTCTGATTTATGATCCAAATGGAAAATACCAAGGTGTTTCATCTGATTTGGCACAACAAATAGACATCTACCCTACCATATTAGATATGGCTGGTTACGATAAACCTTTCAGAAGTTGGGGAAGAAGTTTGGTTGATACCACAACTACTCCCTTTGTAATGAATTATGGCAGCAATCATTATCGTTTGCAAAAAGGTAATTACATCTGTATTTTTGATGGTCAAAAAGCAGTTGGATTCTACACTATTGGAGACAAAGGTTTGAAAGATAATTTAATTGAGCTGCGAAATAAAGAAATGGATAAATTGGAACTGACATGTAAGGCCATGTTACAAGATTATTTCAACAGAATAGTAGATAGAAACTTGTAAGAATCGATACATGTTCAAATTGTTTTTAAAAGATTATTTTGCTCAAATAAAGGGAGTTATAAAATATTTGATCCTAGGGTTGGTATTATTCCAATTCACAAGATTACTCTATATTTTATTCAATTATGCCGAATTCCCAGGCATAGAGCAAAAGTCGCTCATTTCATTTTTGTGGCATGGTTTACCATTCGATATTTCTGCCTTATTCTATTTGAACCTGCCCCTAATCTTATTAGGCTTATTTCCATGTAGAGTCTTCGGGAAATTCACTTCCATTATTCTAAAATCCCTGTTTGTACTAGGAACTGGACTAGGATTAATAATCAATGTAAATGATATTATCTATTTAGAATTTACGGGGAAACGCATAGGTTGGGACATTTTTGAAATGACCAAAACGGTAACCAATGGTTGGGAACTGGCAGGGAGTTTTGCACTGGATTATTGGTATTTGGTGCTCATAGCCATTGCTTTTATTGTAGTGCTAATACGATGGACTAGAAAGCAAGAAATGCTGTTTCCAAAATTTCAATTCTTTCCATTTTTATCAGCCCTTCCTATTTGGGCTTTATTGATTGGATTGTCGGTACTTGGACTTAGAGGAGGTTTAAGAATTCGTCCACTAAAACCAATTGATGCAGGAAACTTTACAGAGGCAGCATTCGTACCTATAGTACTAAATGGCCCTTTTTGTTTAATACAAGGTAAAACGAAAAACACCGTTGAGCAATTCACGTTTTTTGAAGCAAATGAAGTAGACAATATTACGGGATACAGCAGAGTGTTTAAGGACTCAACTACATTTCAGCAAAAAAATGTAGTCTTGATTATTCTTGAAAGTTTTAATAAAGATATCATTGGGAAATACAATCAAGGG
>JBLHRE010000076.1:0-8653 GCA_047625765.1 Flavobacteriales bacterium | reverse complement strand
GGTGGCTTTAAATTGGAATCTGTTACAGATCGTAGCGGAAAAAAATTAGAACATACTGTTAACTATACCATGATGCGTGTTGAATTGCCTTATACTCTTAGAACAGGGATGAGTTTTTCTTTCAAAATAAAATGGTGGTACAACATAAACGATCGTATGAAAATTGGTGGCCGTTCTGGTTACGAATACTTCGAAGAAAACGACAACTACTTGTATACCATTGCTCAGTTCTACCCAAGAATGTGTGTGTATGACGATATCAATGGATGGCAAAACAAACAGTTCTTAGGTCGTGGCGAATTTGCATTGCCTTTTGGCGATTATAATGTAAGTATCACCGTTCCTGCAGACCATGTTATTGCTTCTACTGGAGAGCTTCAAAATGCCTCTAGAGTGTTAACAAGCAAGCAACGTTCTCGTTGGGCAAAAGCACAAAACAGCACAGGCAAACCCGTAATTATTGTTACTCAGGAAGAAGCTGAGGCAGCGGAAAAAGTAAAAAGTACCAAGAGTAAAACTTGGAATTTCAAGGCTAAAAACGTGCGTGATTTTGCCTTCGCATCTTCTCGTAAATTTATCTGGGATGCAAAAGCAGTAAAATTTGGAAGTCGTACAGTAATGGCAATGTCTTACTACCCTAAAGAAGGAAATCCACTTTGGGAAAAGTACTCGACAGAAGTTGTTGCACATACCTTAAAGACCTATTCTAAATACACTTTCGATTACCCTTACCCCGTTGCTATTTCTGTTCATGCAGCATCTATCGGGATGGAATATCCAATGATTTGTTTCAACTACGGTCGTCCAGAAAAAGACGGCACCTACTCTGAGCGTATCAAATACGGAATGATGGGTGTGATTATCCACGAAGTTGGACACAACTTCTTCCCAATGATTATTAACTCTGACGAGCGCCAATGGACTTGGATGGATGAAGGTTTGAATACTTTCTGCCAGTTCCTTACAGAGCAAGAGTGGGAGCCAAACTACCCATCTCGTAGAGGTCCTGCAGCAAAAATTACAGGTTACATGGGGGGCGATAAATCTACCATTTCACCTATTATGACCAATTCTGAAAGTATTTTCCAATTTGGAAACAATGCTTACGGTAAGCCAGCAACAGCATTAAACATTTTGCGTGAGACTGTAATGGGTCGCGACTTGTTCGATTATGCTTTTAAAGAGTACGCAACGAGATGGATGTTTAAGCACCCTAGCCCAGCAGACTTCTTCCGTACTATGGAAGATGCTTCAGGAGTTGATTTAGACTGGTTCTGGAGATCTTGGTTCTACACTACAGACCATGTAGATATTGCCTTAGAGGACGTTAAATGGTACCAGCCTTCTACAGGAAATCCTGAAACAGAAAAAGCAATTGCAAGAAAGCAAGATGCACAAAAGGATGAATTTATTGGAGACATCCGATATGCTAAAATTGCTGATCAAACAGTTGTTGCTAAAACCCCCGAGTTAGCAGATTTCTACAACACGTACGATAAGTTTGCGATCAATGCCATTGACAAAGATGAATTTGAGAAATATCAAGAAAGCTTAACGGGTGCAGAGCAGGCAATGATTGATAAAGGATACAACTACTACGAATTAAAATTTGGAATGAAAGGTGGTATTCCTATGCCTGTTATTGTTGAGTTCGAATTCTTGGACGGAACAAAAGACAAGCAGCATATTCCTGCCGAAATATGGAAAATGGATAGCGAATCTGTTACCAAAGTTTTCTTCTTCGATAAAGAGGTAAGAAGCATTCGTTTGGATCCAAATATCGAAACTGCAGATATCAATTTAGACAACAACTTCTGGCCTCCACGTATGGTTCCTACCCGTTTCGAATTGTACAAAAAGAAAGAAAGAAAATCTGGCGAAAATAAAATGCAACGTGCAAAACGTGCAGAAGAAATGGCGAAGTAAACTCCATTTTTAAAACTAAAAAACCTGTCTAGGCTAAGCTTAGACAGGTTTTTTTTATGAAATTAAACTCGAAAAAACATTCATGTCTAACCATATTATTACCGGAATTTAGTCTTTTACCTGGCCTTTTAAGGGAGCTGCTAGCAAAACTCTAGAAAGCATTATCTAGTTTATTATCCCTACTTTGCTAGTGCCTAATCCTAAACTAATGCCCCAAACAAATCAAACAACTGTTAATTTATCAAAGCATCTGCTCATCCTATTACTCTGTTTTATTAGTTTGGGGTCTATGGCTGCTGATGGCATTAAAATAGCCACTTCTAAACGTCCTATATTATCCCAAAATGAAGTCCTTGTAGTGAATGAGCACTCCCAATGCTTGGATGGAAACGAATTTCAATTTGTACTCAACAACCACAATTACAACCCAAACAATCAATATCTGTGGGAATTTGGCCCTGACGCAAATCCAAGCTCACATCAAGGCTTAATTGCGCCTCCGGTAACATTCAATAATGATGGACGATATCTTATAATGCTAAATATCTTAGATAGTATTGGCGATAGTATTGGGAACTTCAGCAAACAGATAGATGTTTATGATTTTGATTTGGAAATAATAAGATCATCTGATACACTTTGTCTATCAACTTTAGTAGGGCTAACGGTAAACCTTACCAATCTGACTCCAGGAATGTACATTTATTATAAATGGTACATCGAGAACTATCAAACGCTATTTACCAACCCGCGTGCGAGTTATGCTAATTTTATTTACGGATCTCCCGGAAATTACCAAGTAATACTAAGGGTGTCAACGGAATATGGCGGGGGTGGTTGTGCAAAATATGACACCGTGAACCTGGTTATTATACCCGATTTGGATTTAGATATCAATGTAATCAGCGAAGAAATTGACAGCTGTTATGGAAACCAATTATTTAGATTCGAATTAGAAAACGCAGAAAATTATAGCGACACCTTAGAATACAGCTGGTGGTTTGGCGCTAAAGCTATACCAAATTATCATTTAGGACTTTACCCGCCATTGGTCAGATTCACTAAAGGAGGCCTTAATGAAGTTGTTTTCACCGCCTTTAACGAAGGATGCGCGTTAAGGGACACTACTTTCTTGTCTTTAGATCCCGTTCCTTTTGATTTCTCATACTCACAATCTGGATGCGAAAAATTGCAAGTGGATTTTGTTTGTAACGGATTAGATCGTTCAGACTATATAGTGAAATGGGCCTTTGGAGATGGAACGACATCAAACGAGTACAATCCAAGTCATGTCTACACTAACACAGCCAACCGAACTGTGGTGCTAACTGTGCAATTGCCAGATTCGGCAAATTGCGAAGGAAGATATATAGTTTTTGAACAAATAAAGGTCAACCGATACTCTGCTAGAGTTTATAAAAATTCTGATACACTATGCATCTCATACCCACTATCGCTTTACGGAACAATACCTATTGGCATTACAGACTCTGTAAGATGGAATATTCAAGGCCCTATTCTTAACAATCCAGACCTAACCAATGCGCTTATTCCTGCAATTTATTTTAAGGAAATTGGCCGATATCGGATTACTTTTAATGGATATATCGACCATTGTTTATACGCTAAGACTACCTACGTGCAGATTGCGCCAGAACCTGTAGATAAAATTCTAGTTCAAGATTCTGCTCAGTGTATTCGAGACAATGCCTTTAATTATTCTTTGCTTGACCCGTATCCTTATGGAATTCCTCATGATTGGGATTTCGGGGAAGATGCCAATCCTAAAACTTTTTCAGGAAGACGCCCTCCTCCTGTAGTATACAGCAGTCCCGGAATCCATCAAACCATTTTAACATCTAACGCATATGGGTGTATCTCTTCAGATACCGTTGAAGTTTATGTGGATTTACTTCCGGAATTTAGTTTTAATCATTTTCAGATAGCATGTGAGCCAAATTCTATCGTATTTGAAAGTACGGGGTATGAAACTTTGAACTCTACTATAGAGTGGGATTTTGGAGATAGACAGTTTTCAACTAATGATACCACAACTCATCAATTCGAACCTGGAACATATCAAACTACCTTATCTGTTACTATTGATGAAGAGGAACTCTGCTATGGAACATATGACACTACAATGGAAGTTGTAGTGGAAGAATATGTATTAGAGTTGTCTTATAATGATGATACCATATGTATAACGCAGGCATTAGAGTTAAGTGGCCTAATGCAATACTGGCTAGTCGATTCTAGTAAATGGATAATCGATGGGGAACTGGTTAATAATCCAAATCTCAACACATTCAACACGGGCGAAATTTACTTTAAAAACACGGGCGACTATAAGGCTATTTGCATGGCATTTATCGATTCCTGCATCTATTATGACACCTTATACATTACAGTAGTTTCAGACTTAACCGACTACATTAAAGTAAATAAAATCATTAGCTGTGTTGACGATCAGAATTTCGAATTTAGCATTGGAGATTCTTCTACAATCGCTGTAAACTACCTATGGGATTTTGGTTTAAATGGAAGCCCTCCTTTCTATTCTGGTAGCAATCCGCCTACAATAAACTTCTCTTATCCAGACACTTTTGATGTCTTTTTAGAAATAGAATCTAGACAATGTTTAAAACAAGATACCATACAGATTTCTGTGGAGCCTGTTCCAATTTTCGATTTCTCTTATAAAATTTCTGGATGTTCTCCATACACCGTGTATTTTGAACTTTTTGGGGATCTTGAGCCTGAGTTTATACAAAAATGGGGGTTTGGTGATGGCGACAGCTCCTCACTATTAAAGCCTATTCATTCTTACAAGACAGGAAATTACATCGCTGAAGTAACCATTCAAATACCAGAACCACATTATTGTTCAGGAGATTATATAGTGCAATATCCCGTACAAATTGATTCTGTTTTCACACGAGTACTGGCAAGCGAAGATTCTCTTTGTATTTCAAATCCACTTGATTTAACAGGTGACTTATTCGGCTGGCCAACAGACTCTAGCAAATGGATTATTAATGGTACCCTAATCGGAAACCCTAACTTAAGACAAAATGAACTTAAGGGTCTTTTATTTGCAGACACCGGGAATTTTAAAGCTATTTATTATGCCTTTGTGGATACTTGCGTGTATACCGATACGGTATCCTTGAAAATCTATCCACCTCCACTATTCGTTATAGATGCAAATGAAACCGATCAGTGTCTTGAAGGACAAAATTATCAATTCAACATTTCGGGTCTTGGATATACTATCGATGCATATCACTGGGATTTTGGACCAAACGCTATACCCTCCAGCTATTCAGGAAAATCCCATCCAAAAGTAAAATTCCTTACGGATGGAACGCATAAGGTGTATTTCATTACAGAACGCTTGGGCTGTTATGATAGTGCCTATGTCAACATCAATTTATATAAGTCTCCAGTGGTCGATTTCTCAGGAAGCTTAGAAGGTTGTGAGCCCTATTATGCTCAATTCAAAAACTACTCTACAGGGCCAATTGGATCATCCTATTTGTGGGATTTTGGTGATGGAGCCTATTCAACAGGTACCAACCCCCGTCATTTATTTGATAGTGCTGGATTATTTGATGTTTCGCTAACGCTTATTCCTCCAGCAGCGTATGTTTGCCGGGAAGATTACACACTGCTAAAAAACAATCTTATCAAAATCAACCCTAAACCGGTTATCAATTTTAGGATGAATCATTCGGTAACCAATTTGCACCAGCCATTTGTTTATGTATTTAATGACAGTTGGCAATTGGGGCTTTCGGATTTTGATATGGGGGATGGAACCGTATTGCAAAACAGCAATGCTGATACCATACATCACACATACTCTAATCATGGAACGTACACCATTACACAGTATTTAATTACTTCTTTTGGCTGTAAGGATACCTTGAGCAGACAATTAACCATAGAGCCTGTTTTTTCTCTATTTAGGCCCAATGCATTTACACCCAATGATGACGGCATAAACGATTCGTATGTTCAAAAGGGTGTAGGCTTAAGAGAAGGCGAAACCGATTATTTCCTTCAGGTTTATAACCGTTGGGGAGAAATGATTTTCGCTACCTATGATTCAAATAAAGGGTGGGATGGAAACACTCCAAATGGATTTGAAGCTAAACCTGACATCTACATTTACAAGGTAACTGCCATAGATGTTTTGGGCAAAGAGTATATATTTAAGGGGGAAATAGCTCTTATTCGTTGATCAAAAAAATCAGTCGGAAATAAAATGCAACGTGCAAAACGTGCAGAAGAAATGGCGAAGTAATCCGCTATTACTAATTATATTTAAATCACTTCATTGTTAGATATTTTTGTACCTTCTTGGTCAAATTCATTTTAACCCAAATGAGACCACAGCACCCTAACAATCTCAGTCGAAAACTAAACTTCCTGTTACTTCTTGTGTTCTTTTCTAGCATTCCAAATGTATATGCATCTCATATTATTGGAGGCGAGTTATCCTATACATATGTTGGAAATAATGAATACCTGATTTCCGCTATCATTTATCAAGACTGTCACGGCAATATTGATGAAGATGTTGTTCAAATTCGAGGTCGAGCGCAAGATGGTTCCTACACCGAAGTTATACTAACCTCTGTTTTTGATGGTTTTGTAGAAACCATATTAATTAGTAACCCATGTTTTAAAGCCCCTGGACCAGCATGTATTCGTAAAGAAATATTTCAACAGAAATATACTTTCCCAAATAAAGTGGGCGGTTGGCAAATTTACACATTAACTTGTTGTAGAAGTGGTTCTGTCCAAAACATAGACAATCCAGTTGGAACAGAGTCAGTATATTATGGACATATACCTGAGAATAGTTTAAAGAATAACAGCCCTTATTTCTTGAATGATCCCCCACCTGTGATCTGCATGCTCGATTCATTTATATACGACCATTCTATGATAGAGATAGATGGTGATTCAGTAGTCTATTCGCTTTGCGACCCTAAAGGAGGAGACGATGCTGGATACTACCCGTATACCAATATAGTTTGGATGCCAGGGTTCAGTGCTTTAGACCCAATCACTTCAAACTTCCCATTTACCATAGACCCAGAAACAGGACTAATGATTGGATTCCCAAACACATTAGGGAACTATATTTACTCTGTTTGTTACGAAGAATTTAGGGATGGAAAGTTAATAGGAAGAGGAAATCGAGACTTTATGTTTACAGCTAAGGAATGTGCCCCAACAACTCCTTATGAAATGGAAATTGAAGCAAATTACATCGAACAGTGCCTCCCTAATTATCAGTTCATTTTTACTATAAAAAATGCTGAAAGAGCAGAAGACAATCACAATTTTGAATGGCAATTCCCAGGAGGAAACCCAAGTTCGTTCTCAGGAAAAAATCCGCCTGCTGTTACTTACGATACCTTGGGCGCATATCAAATCAGTGTTTATATCGATGGCTTTAAGTGTGTTGTCATTCTACCATTTGAAATAAATGTAGGGCCTCCCTTTACGACCAATATAGAACCCGTAGCTGATGTTTGTATAGATAGCCCAAGTGGCGACTTTATACTTACTGGCAGTTTTAGCACTAATGCAAAATTCGAATGGAACTTTGGAGATGCTACCCCAAGTATAGCAACCACACAATTTGTAAGCAATGTGATTTTCGGTGCTGTTGGAAACCATTGGGTTTATGTTGTTGTTGAAGATTATGGTTGTTCTATATCTGATTCAATATTAATAAATGTGGAAACCTTCATTATAGATTTTGTTGCAACAAATACCGTTCAATGTTTACAAGCTCAAGAGATTCAGTTTTTTGGATTTGCCGATGGAGATAGCCTAAATAGCGGCATTTTTTTATGGGATTTTGGGGATGGAAACTCTTCAAGTTTAGTTAACCCAACTCATACTTATGCTAATTCTGGCAATTATGCGGTTAAATTAACTGTAACGCCTACAAATGGGGAGTTTTGTGAAGCAACTTACTCTAAAACGATTGAAGTTAAAGTGCCCCACAATGTCAACATTAATTCCACTGATACCCTTTGCTGGTTCGATGTTTCTAGTTTTTATGCCACGGGTAATTTCAGTTCCAAGGCAATTTTTAGCTGGGATTTTGGCTCTGCAACACCGGCCGCTGCGAGTTCAAAAGATGTATTTAACGTTACTTTTCCTGCAATTGGAGACTACATGATTACGCTTGGGGTTAAAGACTTTGGGTGTATGGTTTACGACACCACTTTCGTGCATATCGACACATTGATAGTTGATTTTTATGCAAATTCGTTAGAACATTGTGTCGATCAACAAGTTATTCAATTCTATGGCATCGTGGATGGTCAAAATATCGTTCCAGGAACATTCTATTGGGATTTTGGTGATGGAAATAGCTCTACTCAACCTAACCCATCACACATATATAGCCAAGCCGGCAATTATAAAGTTACCATGGAGGTACTATTAAATCAAGGCGAATTATGTGAAGGCAAGTACACTATTGCAAAACCAAATTACATTGTAATTCACCCATTACCAACTGCAAATTTCACTCTGGCAGATTCTGTTGGAACTGTCTTTAATCCTAACGTAAGTATTACTAACCACAGTGAACATATTGGATCTGAAGCGATAAAAGTTGAATTGAATTATTACGTAAACATACCCTATGATTCCACTCGCGAATATTTATACCCGAAAATTCCAGCCGAATATG